>JAFVAS010000030.1 GCA_017480395.1 Oscillospiraceae bacterium
AGGAGCGGCTGCTCTCCCTGCGGCTGCTGATCCCCATCGTGGTGCTCTTCTGCATTATCATCATCGGCGCCTATGCGGGCTTCTTTACCGCCACCGTCGGCGGCGCCATCGGCGCGGCCTGCGTGATGTTCTACGCCATCTTCATCAAGCGCATGAAGCTGAAAGAGGTCTTCGAGTGTGCGGTGGAGTCCATCATCCTGAACAGCAATATGTTCGCCCTGCTGCTGGCCGGCACCATGTTCGGGCGTATGATTACCCTGACCCGGCTGCCGGACGCGCTCATCAACGCCATCTCCAACCTGCATGCCCCGGTGATCGTGATCTTCACCCTGATCGTCGTCTTCTACTTCGTGGCCGGCGCCGTGATGGACATCATGTCCTGCATGATTATCACCGTCCCCATCATCTTCCCGCTGATGACCTCCATGGGCTTTGACCCCTATGCGATCCTGATCTTCCTGGTCATCATGATCAACCTGGGTTCCATCTCTCCCCCCATCGGCATGGGCGTGTTTGTCTCCGCTCAGGCGGTGAATGTGGATCCCAAGATCATCTTCAAGGGCATCTGGCCCTACTGCCTGGTGAACATCGCCTGCGCCTATGTCATCGCCTTTGTGCCCCAGATCATCAACTTCCTGCCCGATCTGCTGGCCTGATCCCATCATCGAGCATCCGGATAGGGTGCGTAAATAGAACAAAATCATTGAGGAGGAAACACTGTGAAAAAACTGATCGCATTACTGCTTGCTATGGCCATGGCCTTCGCCCTGGTCAGCTGCGGCTCCGGCTCCGCCGCCCCTGCCGCGTCTGCCGCTCCCTCCGCGGGGAATGAGGCCGCTCCTGCGGGAGAGACCACTGAGACCGGTGACTTTGGCGACGTCGCCAACGATCCCGCCGTCACCCTGACCGCCGCCTCCGCCTTCACCTCCACCCAGCTGCCCGGCATGTTCTGGGAGTACTTTAAGGAGGATGTGGAGAAGCTGTCCGGCGGCTCCATCACCGTGGATCTGTATCTGGGCGGCACCCTGTGCGGCCCGGACGAGGAGATGTCCATGCTGTCCAACGGCTCCATCGACATGATGATGGCCTTCCTGCCCGCCAATGCCTTTGTTACCCCCGCCATCGAGTCCATCTACTATACGCCCGCTGACATCGAGACCTCCCAGAAGATCATGAACTACATCTTCTTCGAGGACGCGGAGAGCGCGCCTGTTGTGGCGGAGACCTTTGCCGCCAACAACGCCACCCTGCTGCCCGCCTTTGTGGTCACCTCCGACATCGTCTTCGCCAGCACCCAGAGTGTCAGCTCCTGGGCGGATATGTATTCCGGCAAGTTCGGCTGCCCCATGGACGCCAACTACACCGACATGGGCTATCAGAACCTGGTCACTGTCATGGACGCCGACTGGTATGAGTCCATGCGCACCGGTCTGTGCGACAGCATTCAGGCCACCGCCGCCGACATCGTCAGCAGCAAGATCTATGAGGTCGCCAAGAGCTACGTTGTCTGCCCGGCCAACCGGGTGGATCACCTGATGACCATCAACACCGACACGCTGAACAGCCTGACGGAGAATCAGCAGGCTGTGATCTATCAGGCCTGCGCCGACCTGCTGGCCTACTCCGCCGAGGTTCAGAATGATCTGTATGACCAGTTCGAAAGCGTCGTCAACGACAACGGCGGCACCATCATCCAGATGACCGACGAGGAGTTCAACTGGTTCATGTACTGCGGCAACATCCTGGGCTGGAAGACCGGTCTGGAGACCCTGGCCGTCGCCACCGATTCCGTTGACCAGATGGCCGCCGTTCAGGCCGCCACCAAGACCGCCTATAACACCTACACCGACATCGACTTTGATGCGCTGGAGGCCCAGTACGCTGGGTAACGTCTGCTGCTGACGGATTGAAAAAGGGCTGCGCCCCCGGTATCTGTGCTGGGGGCGCTGCTTCCGCAAGGAGGAATCATGATGAAAATCCAGGAGATGGCCGATGCCCTTCGCCGCTATGAGCAGGAGGTCGCAAAGACCAACATTTTCCGCTACACCAACACGGTGGACAGAGTGGAGCGGTATCCCAATATTTTCGGTATGAACTTTGAGGTGATGATGTCCACCCCCGATGAGAAAAAGGCGGAGGTTTTTCTGGCTCAGCAGCGGCGCGCCGATGTGATGCGTCGGCTGATGACGGGCCAGACGGTGGGGGACGACGAGGTGCGGGAGAGCTTCGGCTTCTCCCTGGCCGAGCTGGAGGCCTGCCGCCGCGAGCAGGAGCCGCTGAAAAAGCCCATCCCGTCCAACCTCTGCGTGCTGTGCTTTGACGACGCGCTGAAGAGCCAGTACGACGTGGCCCTGCCCGTGCTGAAGGAGCTGGGCTTCAACGCCACCTTCTTCATCACCGAGATGCAGGAGACCCCCCGGGACCGTCCCTTTGAGGACAAGAGCGTCTATATGACCTGGGAGCAGATCAAGGAGATCGAGGATGCGGGCTTTGAGCTGGGCAACCACTCGCTGCACCATGTCTTTGGCTCTCAGAACATGGGACGGGACTTCAACCTGGAGCAGATCCGGGGCATGGAGGCGGAGTTCGAGGCCCACGGGCTGAAGAAGCCGGTGACCTACGCCTATCCCAGCGGCATCAGCAACCCGGAGGTGGTGGCCTGCGCCCGGGCGTGCGGCTATCGCTGGGGCCGGGGCAACCAGGAGAAGGGCAAGGAGGGCATCCGGGGCATGACCTATTATGACCCCCATCAGGATTCCCCTCTGGCCATCTGCAACTTCGGCGACCCGGACTTCTACTCCGAGGAATTTTTGCGCAGGCGCATTGCCGACACCCCCGAGGGCATGATCTTCGGACTTACCTATCACGGCGTCTCCGATGCGGAGTGGCTGGGCCCCTGCTCCTTCCGCCGCCAGATGGAGGTGCTCAGGGAGATGGGGACCCGGGTCATCTCCATGGCCCAGCTGGAGGAGTTCATCGACCCGGAGAAGGCCTATCAGTATACCATCGACTAAACCGATTTTGGCGCAGCCGGTCTCCTTGGGAGGCCGGCTGTCGTTTTGTCCATATATGACATAAACGTAATAAAAACATATAAAAATATGAATTGGAATCCAATGCGCGGGTAGTGATATAGTATGAATATCGAGCGGGAGGGCATCCCGCCCATGAGAGAAAATGCCGCAATTTGAGGAGGTACACCACATGGATCAAAAGCTATCGCTGAAAGAACGCCTGGGCTATGGCCTGGGCACCACCGGTGAGCAGTTCCCGAACTTCCTGGTTCAGACGTTCCTGTTCGCCTACTTCAACCTGGTTGTCGGCCTGAACGCCGGCATCATCGCCACCATCATGCTGATCGCCCGCGTCTGGGACGCCGTCAATGACCCGATCATGGGCGTCATCGCCGACCGCACCCGTTCCCGCTGGGGCAGCTATCGTCCCTGGGCCTTCTTCGCCACCATCCCCATGGCCATCTTCCTGGTGCTGACCTTCACCAATGTGGGCGGAAGCACCGGCTTCAAGGCCGTCTACTGCGCGGTGATGTACATTCTGTTCGGCATGTCCAACACCGCCTCCCTGATCCCCCTGGGCTCCATGGCCAACGTCCTGACCGAGGACAGCCAGGAGCGCGCCGTGCTGGGCACCTTCCGGGAGCTCGGCTCCTCCATCGGCAACCTGGCCGGTTCCATCCTGGTTCCCCTGATCGTCACCGCCTTCGTCTCCTCCGGCATGGGCGAGGCCCGGGGCTATCAGCTGACCGCCATCGTGCTGGGCATCCTGCTGATCGTCTTCGTCGGCATCACCTTCTTCACCACCAAGGAGCGGGTCGTGCCCCCCAAACCCGAGGGCAATATTCTCAAGTCCTTCCTGGTGCTGAAGGGCAACGTCCCCGGCATCTGCATCATCCTGTTCTTCTTCTTCATCGCCACCGCCATCATCACCCGCCAGATGTTCAACGCCTACTACGGCATGTTCGTGCTGGGCAATGAGGGCCTGGGCAACAGCCTGCTGGTGGTCATGTCCATCGCCGCCTTCTGCATCATGTACTTCGGCCCCATGATGGTCAAGAAATGGGGCAAGAAGCCGGTGCTTTACATCGGCTGCGGCCTGGTCATCCTGGGCGGCCTGATCTTCTGGGTCGCCGGAACCAACGGCCCCCTGAACCTGATCGCCTCCTTCATCGTCGGCATGGGCCAGAACCTGACCTTCTCCGGCGTCTGGAGCATCATCCCCGACACCGCCGACTACGGCGAGTATAAGAACGGCCATCACGCTCCCGGCGCCATGTACGCCATCGCCAACTTCGGCATGAAGATGGGCATGACCCTGGCCAGCTCCCTGATGGGCTGGGGCCTGATGTGGGCCGGCTTTGATGAGACCGCCGCCGTCCAGGCCGCCGGCGTGGCCTCCGGCCTGCGCACCTTCAACGCCCTGTCCCTCATCATCCCCACGGTCTGCGCCATTCTGGTCATGATCCCCTACAAGCTGACCGCTGAGAAGTCCGCCGAGGTCGTCAAGGCTCTGGAGGAGCGCCGCGCCGCCGAGAAGTAATCCATACCGAAATCCAGTTGTTCGCCCGGCGGTCTCCCACCGGGCGAACAGTGTTCAAGCAGAAAAGAGGAACTGAAATGGCAAACGTGATACAGTACCAGTCCGGCATGTCCAACGGCTATTTTGTCATCGAGGGCGACAGCGTCATCGCCGTGGACGGCGGGGCCCTGTACGGTCGGGAGCATGTGGAGCAGGCATGTCTGGACGCCGGGATCGACCCCGCCCGCATCCGCCTGATCGTGGCCACCCACGCCCATGTGGATCACACCTGCAACCTGGAGGAGCTGCGCCAGCTCTCCGGCGCGCCCATCGCCGTCAGCAAGGCCGGGGAGCAGGACATGATCCGGGCGGAGATGCCCCACGTCTTCCCCCGCAACTCCATCGGGGACGAGATCATGGCCTTTGCCCGCAGCCAGGGCGGGATGCCCGACGACTATCTGCCCCCCATCACCCCGGACATCGCCTGGGAGGGGGAGCTCGACCTGCACCCCTACGGCATCTCCGGCAAGGTCATCTTCACCCCCGGCCACTCCCTGTCGGACAGCTGTGTGATTCTGGAGGACGGGCAGGCCATCCTGGGCGACCTGATGGTGGAGGATCAGTTCACCCACGGCAAGCCCACCATGGCCTATTTCGGCTATGACCCGGATCGGAAGAAGGCCAACCGGATGCTGCTGCCCTCCCTGGAGAAGCTGAGCGCCACCGGCGCGCAGACCTTCTATTCCGGCCACGGCGGCCCCTTCACCCGCGCCCAGTTTGACGAGGCTCTGGCGGAGGCCAAGGCCCAGGACGCGGCGCTTTAAAATTGTGGAAGAAAAGGCCCCATCCGCACTTCGGTGCGGGTGGGGCCTTTTGCTGTGTTGGCGGTGGGGCGTCAGGAGAGCAGGTCCTCCCGGCATTGCTCCCGCAGAAAGTCGTAAAAAACGCCGACGGTGCTTTTCTCGCTGCGGCTGGCCAGCCGGGCGATGCCGCAGATGCGCTGACAGTACGCCTCCCGCAGCGGACGGAATACGATCTTATTCTCCCATTTGGCGTGGGGGTCGCCGCTGCGGCTCTGGGAGCGCAGGTATCCCTGCTGGGAGATGATGGAGACGCCGTAGCCCAGGCTGATGGCCTCGCCGATAAAGGAGGGGAAATCCCCCTCAAAATGAATCGTCGGCTCAAAGCCCGCCTGATGGCAGAACCGGAGGGTCAGATCGTGGACGTCGGAGTTGGAGTTGTTGCAGTAAAACCGCTCCATCTGCAAATCGAGCAGGGAGAGGGATTCGTGCTGGGCCAGCGGGTGGTCGGCGGAGAGGATGATGCCCATGCGCTCGCAGAACAGCTGGTGCCAGAGGATGCCCGGGTTGTGGATGGGGCTTGCGGTGACGCCGACGTCGATCTCCCGCTCCTCCAGCAGTGCGGGCAGATCCCGGGCTGCGTGCTGAAACAGGCTGATTTTCATGTCGGGCCGATCCAGGGCGAAGGATCGGATGGCGCTGAGCAGGAAGTTGGGCTCCTGGGCGGGGAAGGCGGAGCCGACGCGGATGTGTCCGGCCTGGGCCCGGGCCATCTCGTCCAGCTCGGCCCGGAGGTCCTCCAGGGCGTAGAGCACCTGTTTGGTGTAGCGCAGCGCCACCTGGCCATACTCATTAAGGAAGATGTTTTTGCCCTGCCGGTCGAAGAGCTGCACCCCCAGATCCTCCTCCAGCCGGGCGATGTTCTTGGAGAGGGCGGGCTGGGTGATGTGGAGCTGCTCGGCGGCGCGGGTCATGTGCTCCAGCTGGGCCACCTTCAAAAAGCAGTAGAGTTGATTGAGTTCCATTGTTCACTCCTTCTCCGTCGGGCGGAATGGCGCTTATTGCGCCTGGAATTGATAGACGGTGGTGTGGGAGTAGACCTCGCCGGGGTTGAGCACCGTGGAGGGGAAGTCGGGGAAATTGGGGGAGCAGGGATAGTGCTGGGTCTCCAGGCAGAAGCCGCCGTAGGCGGGATAGCGCACCCCCGCCTTGCCGCAGGGGGCGGCGTCATCCTTGACGAATTGGCCGGTGTAGAGCTGGGTGGCGGGCTGGGTGGTGAAGCAATCCATCCGCAGGCCGTTGTGCTCCGCCGATGCGAACCAGCGCAGGGTGCCGCTCTGGCCGGTCAGGATGAAATTGTGGTCATAGCCGTGGGCCAGCGCAAGCTGCGCATCCCCGCTGTCAAAATCGGCACCGATGGCTTTTCCGGTGCGGAAGTCCATGGGGGTGCCCTCCACCGGCAGGATGCGCCCGGTGGGCAGCGTCTCCGCGTCCCCCTCGGTGAAGGTGTCCGCGCCCAGGG
>JAFVAS010000315.1 GCA_017480395.1 Oscillospiraceae bacterium
CTGGTCTATCTGGCCCACCCCTATGAGGAGATCGCCCGGCGCATCCCCAACCTGGAGACGCGGGGCATCACCCTGGAGACGGGCCAGACCCTGAGGGAGCTCTTTGACTGCCGCGCTCCCCTCTACGCTGCCGTCGCCGATATCACCATCGCCGCCGCCGGCCGCACCATTGAGGAGACGGCCCTGGCCGTCCAGCAGGCCGTTGAGGCGAAATGATATGGCAAGTAAAATCGATTTACATATTCACACCACTGCCTCCGACGGCACCCTGACCCCCGCCCAGGTGGTGGAGCTGGCCAAAGCCCAGGGGCTGCACACCATCGCCATCACCGACCACGACACCATGGGCGGCGTCCCCGAGGCGGTGGAGGCGGGACGCCGGATCGGCGTTGCGGTGATTCCGGGCATTGAGATCTCCACCGACTACCGGGATCGGGACACCCATGTGCTGGGCTATGGGCTGGACTGGAACGCCCCGGCCCTCAGGCCGGTGCTGGAGTGGGTGCGCACCGACCGCCACAACCGCAACCAAAAGATGGCCGCGTTGATGCGCGCCGACGGGATCGAGGTGGAGCTTGCAGCGCTGGAGGCCACCCACCCCGGCGCCACCATCGGCCGTCCCCACTTCGCCCGGGTGCTGGTGGAGCAGGGCCGGGCGGAGAGCATCAGCGACGCCTTTGCCCGCTACCTGAATCCGGGACAGCGCTATTATCTGTCCCGGGGCTACTTCCGCTTCGACGAGGCGGTCTCCGTCATCCGACGCTCCGGCGGGGTGGCGGTGCTGGCCCACCCGCTGCAATACGGCTATCCCGAGCCGGAGCTGCGGGCGCTTGTCGCCTACGCTGCGGGCCAGGGGATTCAGGGGATCGAGGTCTACTACACCGGCTATAACCGGGAGCAGCGGGCCCTGCTGCTGGATCTGGCCGGGCAGCTTGGCCTGTTCGCCACCGGGGGCAGCGACTTCCACGGCGCCAACAAACCGGATATTGCCCTGGGCGCGGGCCACGGCGGCCTTTTTGTCCCCGAAACGGTTCTGACCGCGCTCAAAGAATATCTGTAAAGGAAAAAGCCTGTTCGCCATAGACGCCCGGTTCCGCAGTTCTCCGCTTGACAAACCGCCCCTTTTGCTCTACACTCTCCATTATTAGATAACACTAACTCTTCCTGCGAGGCACACTATGGCGATTCAGACTTCCTCCCCCGCCCGCTGTCCCACCGACGGCGAGGTGGAACGAATCCACGACGAAACCGGCGCGATGACGCTCACCCACTACCCGGTCTTCCCCGGCATCGAGCTGATCTATCACGACGTCCATTTGCAGCAGCACTCCCACACCCCGGCGGAGGGCGGCAGGCGCTATGTCATCACCCATTGCAACGTCGGGCGCATTGAGTGCGAGTGGAACGACGGCTTCTTCTACCTGGAGCCCGGCGACATCTCCATCTGCCGCCGGGACGCGGTGCGCACCGACAGCTATTACCCCATCAGCCGCTATCAGGGGCTGACCATCGTGCTGCGGGAGGATCAGACCCCGGGCTGTATGTCCTGCTTCCTGGCTGATGTGGACGTCTACCCGGTGGAGGTGCTGGATCGGCTGTGCGGCGACGCAGACTGCTTTGTCATGCGCGCCCACCCCGGCATCGCCCACATCTTCTCCGAGCTTTACTCCGTGCCGGAGTCCATCCGCACCGGCTACTTCAAGGTCAAGGTGCTGGAGCTGATGCTGTTTCTCAGCTGTGAGACCGGCGCGGAAAACCAGGCCCGCTCCCGCACCATCCCGAAAAGCCAGGTGGAGCTGGGCAAGCGGGTGTGCAAATTCCTCTCCGCCCACCTGTCGGAGAAGATCACCATCGACCATCTGGCCCGGGCCTTCCACGTCTCCCCCACACAGCTGAAAACCAGCTTCAAGGCGGTCTACGGCACGTCGGTCTACGCCTACCTGCGCCATCTGAAAATGCTCGCCGCCGCCACAGAGCTGCGCGGCGGCAACGCCACGATCCTGGAGGTGGCGGGGCACTACGGCTATGACAACGCCAGCAAATTTGCCAAGGCCTTCCGGGATGAGATGGGGATGTCCCCCAACGAATATCGGAATCAATAAAAAATCAGGAAGCCCCGAGGCGCTGCCTCGGGGCTTCCTGTCTCATTATAATTATTATAGGGTTGCGGCCATGACCGCCTTGATGGTGTGCATGCGGTTCTCCGCCTCGTCAAAGACGATGGAGCGCGGCGACTCAAATACCTCGTCGGTGACCTCCATGGCGTCGCGCCCAAAGCGCTCCCCCATCTCCTTGCCGATGGTGGTCTTGTGGTCGTGGAAGGCGGGCAGGCAGTGCATGAACACGCAGTCCTCCGCCGCGTTGTCCAGGGCGGCCTGATTCACCTGATAGGGGCTCAGGTCGGCGATGCGCCGCTCCCAGACCTCCACCGGCTCCCCCATGGAGACCCAAACGTCGGTATAGAGCACGTTGGCCCCCGCTGTCCCCTCCGCCGGATCCTCGGTGAAGTGGACGGTCGCCCCGGTCTCGGCGGCGATGGCGGTGCATTGGTCGATGAGGCTCTGCTCCGGCCAGTAGGCCCTGGGGGCGCACCCGGTGAAATGCATCCCCATCTTGGCGCAGCCCACCATCAGGGAGTTGCCCATATTGAAGCGGGCGTCCCCCATATAGGTAAAGTGAATTCCCTTCAAGGTGCCGAATTTCTTCCGGATGGTCAGAAAATCCGCCAGGATCTGGGTCGGGTGAAACTCATTGGTCAGGCCGTTCCACACCGGCACCCCGGCGTAATGGGCCAGCTCCTCCACGATCTCCTGTCCGAAGCCCCGGTATTCGATGCCGTCGAACATCCGGCCCAGCACCCGGGCGGTGTCAGCGATGGACTCCTTTTTGCAGATCTGGGAGCCGCTGGGGTCGAGATAGGTCACCTGCATCCCCAGATCGTGGGCGGCCACCTCAAAGGCGCAGCGGGTGCGGGTGGAGGTCTTTTCAAAGATCAGGGCGATGTTTTTGCCCCGGAAGTCATCGTGGGGGATGCCCGCCTTCTTCTTGGCCTTCAGCTCGGCGGCCAGGTCGATCAGTCCGCCGATCTCCTCCGGTGTAAAGTCTAAAAGCTTTAAGAAGTTTCTGCCTTTTAAATCCATAGCTCGCTCCTCCTGTCGCAAATTCTCCGAATCTGGAGACAGCATACCATGTTCCGCGTCGAAGTGCAAGCGGCTTTTCCCGGCGGTTGACTTTTCCGCATGCAATCGCTACAATAGAGCTGTCAACCAAAGGAGGTTTTTCCCATGCTGCAGGCCATTTTGTTTGATCTGGACGGGACGCTGCTCCCGATGGATAACGACCACTTCACCAGGGTCTACTTTCAGCTGCTGGCCGAAACCGCCCGGGACTGGGGCTACACCGACCCGGATCAGATGGTGCGCACCATCTGGGCCGGAGTGGAGGCCATGGTGCGCAACGACGGCGCGCGCTCCAACTACGACGCCTTCTGGCAGGTGTTCGGGCAGTGCTACGGGCAGGACAAGCTGGCCGACATCCCAAAATTCTCCCGGTTCTACGACGGTCCCTTCCGAAGGGCGGTGTCCGCCGCGTCCCCCACGCCCCTGGCCAGAACGGCGGTGTCTCTGGCGCACCGGAAGGCGGAGCACGTCATCCTTGCCACCAACCCGGTCTTCCCCCACAACGCCGACCTGGTGCGGCTGGAGTGGCTGGGGCTGGGGGAGTCGGATTTTGACCTCATCACCGACTACGAAAACTGCTCCCGCAGCACGCCAAACCCCAACTACTACCGGGATATTCTGGCCCGGTTTGACCTGGAGCCGTCCCAATGCCTGATGATCGGCAACGACGTTTCCGAGGATTTTGAGGCCGCCCGGGCCGTCGGAATCCCGGTGTATCTGGTGACCGACTTCCTCATTAATCGCAAGGACGCCCCCTTCGACTGCCCCAGCGGCAGCTACGGGGACATGATCGCCTATTTGCAATCCCTGTAAAGCAAGGATGCCTGCCAGAAATGGCAGGCATCCTTCCGTTATTCCGGCCAGTCGATCCCGTGCCACAGGACAGGGCAGACCTCCTGTCCGGCGGCGAGGGTACGGAAGCCCTCGGCCTCCCGGTCATAGATCTCCCGGGTGACGGCACCGTCCTCGGCCCGGGTGAGCACCACCAGATAGTCGGTCTCCGCCCCGGGGACAATGTCCTCCGGCACCGAATCCGGGGCGTAGGTCTCGCTGCGCAGCAGGCCCCGCTCGTCGCTCATCTCCTGAATCTCCACCGACGCCGGGGCGTGCACCCCGGTGATGTGGATGGTGACGGAGCAGGTCTGCTCTCTGGTCTCGCCGTTTTCATCGGTGACGGCGTGGGTCTCAGTCAGGGTCTGGGTCATGGTACCCATCATCGCCCCGGAGAAGCCGATGCCCTGCCCGCCGGTCAGGTAGACCTCCCCCGCCGCTGTCTGGTAGACGGGGTTGATGTACCAGGTGTTGCTCTCCAGCTGTTCGTCGTCCAGCTCCTCGGCGGTCAGCGGCACCTCCCCCCTGGTGGGGATATAGAGGGTGGCCTCGATCTGCACCCCCGTCTCGGCGTAGTCGAAGTATACCTCGTCCAACCCTTCGCCGTCGGAGAAGCTGCCCACCACCGTGGTGTTGCCGCTGCTGTAGGTCGGCGCAAACACGCCGTACCCCTCCAGATCGAACACAAACTCCACGTCCGTCCAGCTGTCCCCATACTCCGGGTCGGTGCGGAGCGTCTCCACCCGCCGGGCATAGATGCGGTTCTGGTAGCCGGAGGTGTCATCGATGACCACATCTCCGTCACCGAGCAATTGGTTGGCGTGGTCGTTGAAATAGGACTCAAAATCAAACAAATCCAGATAGTCCGCCGTCAGAAAGGCCCCGATCAGCCGATCCTCGCCCCCGCTGGCGGCCTCGTCCGTCCGGGCCAGGGAGCAGCCGGACAGGGTCAGCAGCAGCGCCGCAGCAACCACCGCCGCCAGAGCGCTATTGATCCTCCGTCTCATTGTCGTCCTCCAATTCTCCGTCAAATTTCAAGATGTCCCCCACATCGCACTGCAGAAAGTAGCAGATGCGGTTGACGGTGTGAAAGCGGATGCCCTTCGCCTTGCCGGAGCGCAGGATGGAGAGGTTCGCCTCGGTGATGCCCACCTTGGCGCACAGCTCCTTTGCCGTCATCTCCCGCTCCCGCAGCACCCTGTCCAGGTAAACCCGAATGGCCATGGCTCCCCCCTAAATGAACAGGTCGTTCTCCGCCTTGATCTCCCGGCTGTCCCGGAGCATCCGGGCAATCAGCAGGGCCAGGAGCACAAAGAGGATGGAGAGCACAGGCAGGATGACGGTGGTCTGGATCACGCTGAACTGCCGGGCAAAGGCCAGCTGAAGCAGCGCATAGGCCAGGCCGGCACAGACGGTGATGGTCAGATTGCGGACACAGGTCTTTGCCAGGGCGTCGGCGGCGGCCACCGCGGCCTCGGAGTAGCGATCCTCCGCCATCTCCCGGAGCAGCCGGTGGGCGCGGAACACCACCAGGACATCCAGCCCATAGGGCAGAGAGGAGACGATCCACCCCAGCGCCAGAATCAGGTAGCTGGGGCCGAGCAGGTGCTCGTTGCCCACATTGCCCGCCCGGAGGACCGCGATGGAATCCAGCAGGCCGGAGAAGCCGCTGCCAAAGATGGCGAACACCAGCACCGCGTTGACCGCCGCCAGCAGCAGATTCAGGCCGCGCAGCAGTCCGCCGGAGGCCTCCCCCTGTACCCGGCGCAGCACCCGCAGCACCGCATAGCCCACCAGCAGGGTGTAAAAGGCGCCGCCCAGCAGCAGCTTGCCCCCCTCCGGGGCCCCGGCCATCCCCAGCCAGGGGCGCATCAGCCCCGGATTGACCATCAGATAGAGGGCAAAAAACACCTCGGCGCTCAACACCGGCAGCAGGACATCGCCCCAGAACAGGGCCTTTTTCTTCAACCGCGGCACCAGCGCCAGGCAGGGCAGCAGGCCCAAAATCACATAAAGGATGATGGCGCAGGCGTTGCCGACACCGCCGGAAAGGCTCATGCGCCGCAGCAGCACCCCCAGCGGCTCCAGCGGGAAGGCAACGGCGTCGGAAAGCCAGCCTGACAGCGCCGAGCGGGCCAGACTGAGCCCGACGCACAGCGCCGCCTCCGCCGCCAACGCCGAGAGATAGAGCGTCTTCCTCATGGTGTACCTCCTTCAAAATTATTGTTTTATTTAACTTTCTACCGGGAGCATAGCACAAAAATTATTGTTTGTCAATAATTATTTTCCTGTAATGATTTGTGACGTTTGGGTCACAAAGTTTTGTAATAAAGTTTTAGAAAAACCATTGCAAAAGATACCAGAACTTGTTATCATAGAACCAGCATGACCGACAGTGGACTTCTCCACTTCCATCCAATGGATTTTCCCGCAGTATTCTATCAAAGAAAGGACTGGATCACTTTGGCTGTACGAACCTTTAACAAAGTGCTGGCCGCCAACCGCGGCGAGATCGCCATCCGCATCTTCCGGGCCTGCTACGACCTGGGCCTGCACACGGTGGCCATGTACTCCAACGAGGACACCAACTCCCTCTTCCGCACCAAGGCGGACGAGGCCTATCTGATCGGCGAGAACCAGAGTCCCCTGGGCGCCTATCTAGATATCCCCGGCATCATCGACCTGGCCAAGCGCCGCGGCGTGGACGCCATCCACCCCGGCTACGGCTTCCTGTCCGAGAACGCGGAGTTCGCCCGGGCCTGCGAGGCCGCCGGCATCACCTTCATCGGCCCCCCCGCCGATGTGCTGGCCAACATGGGCGACAAGCTGGCCGCAAAGGCCACCGCCATCGCCTGCGGCGTGCCCATCATCCCCGGCTGCACCGAGCCGCTGAAGGACGCGGATGAGGCCCTGGAGAAGGCCGTCAGCTTCGGCTTCCCCATCATCCTGAAGGCGGCCGCCGGCGGCGGCGGACGCGGCATGCGCCGCTGCGACACCCCGGAGGAGGTCAAGCCCGCCTTCGAGCTGGTCAAGGGCGAGGCCAAGAAGGCCTTCGGCAACGATGACATCTTCATCGAGAAGTTCCTGGTGGAGCCCAAGCACATCGAGGTGCAGATCCTGGCCGACAAGTACGGCCACGTCTACCACGTCGGCGAGCGGGACTGCTCCCTCCAGTGCCGCTATCAGAAGGTGGTGGAGTTCGCCCCGGCGTGGAGCGTCCCCAAGGCCACCATCGAGGCCCTGCACGAGGACGCGGTCAAGATCGCCAAGAGCGTGGGCTATGTCTCCGCCGGCACCGTGGAGTTCCTGGTGGACAAG
>JAFVAS010000316.1 GCA_017480395.1 Oscillospiraceae bacterium
ATTCCGTGACGCCCAGCCCATCCACGCGGGGCGTAGCGCCTGAAATCGCATCCGCGTCTACGGTGTTGGCAGAGCTGAAATAGATGACCAGCACTTTTTCTTCCTCTTGCTCATTGGAAGGATCTGCCTGTTCGGTGGTGCTGTCGTCATTCATTTCAGAAGCGGGTTTGGTTGATGAATTCGTAATCTCCGGCTGCGTTTCCTGCTCCGCAGATTGCGTATTTTCTTTTACAGAGGATTGCGCGCCAGTCTGCTTGCCGCATGCGGCAATGGAAAGGATCAACATGGCAGCAAGCAGAACAGAAATAATTTTTCTCATATAGCTTGCTCCCTTACGCTTTATACGCAGACAGCAGGGCACGAAGCGCCCCTGCGCTGTAACTTTTCATGATCTTGATCGGGTCGGCTTTCCCATCGGTGATCGCCCAGACGGTGACCGCGCCGTAGTAGGTGGTTGCTACAGACTCTGCCAGAATTTCCACGGGAGTCTCTGAGCGCAGCTCTCCGTGCTCCACGGCAGCGATCAGCGCCTCACGGATCACGCCGGTATCATAGCCGAGCTTATCCTTGCCCTGCGTATCCTCCGGATCCACGACGTTTTTCAGCCACTGCTGGCAAATGTTCACGCCGGTATCCACGATGTAGCTTATGTATTCTGTCAGAAATGATGAAATCTGTTCGCAAACATCACCTGCTGATTTCGCCTGTTCTTCCACAGCGACAAATTTATTGTGAGCGATCTCCGCGACCACATCTTCCTTGCGTTTGAAGTAGGTATAGAAGGATCCCTTTGCAACGCCTGCTTCTGTGGCGATATCCTGTACTCCGACTGCCTCAAATCCCTTATCCTTAATCAGTTTTTCCGCTGCGGCAATGATCTTACGTCGTGTCTCCTGTGCGGCGATCTGTCTCTTTCCCATGAGAGCCCCTCCTTATTCAGTGATTATATCATAGCAGGTCATTGACTCAAGGTCAATGACCTGCTCGTAAATATTTTGTGTATTTTCAAAACGGGAAAAGCGTTGAGAAGATAAACACCTCGAAAAACAATTATAAATTTGTGAGGTGTTTCTATCCGCTCTCCATCGGTTTATCTCATTGGATCTTTATAATTATCACGATACAAAAACACCACAGACCAATTTGATCTGTGGTGTCTTTGCCCTTGTTCCGTAACGGTATCGCCCTTAAGTCCACTTTTTGTCCCTTTGAACGATACCACTTGGAATCACGGCGTTTTTTATTTGATTAGAATCATTCCGCCCTTGCGGGCAAAGCCGGTGTCCCAGAGGCGGCCCAGCTCCAGCCAGAGCTCCTTGCCGTAGGAGGTGACCCGAACCCGAAAGCCCTGCTCCCCCTCCTCATAGCCGGTGAGCAAAAACCAATGCCAGGTGTAGTCGTCCAGCTCCTTGTCCCGGTTGCGCAGCATCAGGAACGGGATGGGCATCCCTGCGCCGATCTGCCGCCGGATGACCTCCCGGGCCTCCGCCTCGGCGTTCTCCCCGTCAAAGGGCGTCAGCGTCAGCGCCGTCTCCCCCACCTCCTGCAGGTAGGCACCGAACCCGGCGGTGAACAGCTCCAGCCGGTCGATCCCGTGCCAGGTGGGGTGGAGGTGGGGCTTCATGCGCTTCACAAAGGCCTCGTAGTCTGGCCCCGTCATCTCCGGCGCGGCCTCCGGGCAGAGGTGCGTTTTCCCGTGGAAGAGGGCCAGGCAGACGCAGCAGTCGCAGGCGGTGATGGCGGCGCACCCGCCGAAGCGGAGCACGATGTCATGAAACTGATCCTGGTCTCCGCCGGGATGGCCGTCCACCTGGAAATAGGGCAGCTCCTGTCTCAATATAAAAACCCTCCTGTTCCCGGTCAGTCCAGTCCATACTGGGCCAACTGATGTTCGTTCAGAGCGGCGTTGGCCAGGGCGGCCTCCCCCATCTTCACCATCTCCTCAACGGAGTAGGGGGTGTAGCAGCCGAAGGTGTAGGTTCCGCTCTCGTACTGATAGCTGAGGATGAGCCCCGCGTCATAGCCCAGGCTGTTTCCGGCGTAACCGGCCAACTCCCAGCTGTCCAGGTCGATCCAGCAAAGGAAACTGCCCCAGAGCAGCATCAGCCGGTCCGGGAGGAACTCCCACATCGGATCTCTGTATCCCCTGG
The DNA here is from genome assembly GCA_017480395.1 of Oscillospiraceae bacterium. Taxonomy (GTDB): domain Bacteria; phylum Bacillota; class Clostridia; order Oscillospirales; family Oscillospiraceae; genus UMGS1766. The sequence goes on from JAFVAS010000316.1 coordinate 2,151, forward strand.
TGCCGAACAGGGCTGTCTCCCCCAGGGGGTTGCCATCCAGGTCAAACCGATAGAGCACCCCGTCGGAGCCCAGAATCAGCAAGGTCTCCCCGTCCGGGGTGAAGGACATCCCCTTCACCTGGCCCGAAATCACGTCGATTTCACCCCGCCGGGTGCCGTCGCCGCCGCAGAGGGCGACGCCCGATCCGTCACAGTAGGCCAGCAGAGCGCCGTCCCCGCTCCAGGCGGAGATGGTATCGTCCTGAATCAGCCCCTCCAGCTCCACGCTCCCCCCGGTGGCCGGGTCGAAGAGGAAGGGGATGCCGTCCCCGTTGAGCAGGAAGCGCTGCCCGCCGCAGGAGACGCAGGCGGAGAAGCCGGCGCTGACCGAGAGGTCGAGGGGGATCGTCTCCACCTCCCCGGTGGCCACGTCGCAGGAGACAAGCGCACGATCGTCGTAATCCTCAAGCAGGCGGGCGGCGCGATAGACCTTCCCCTGCCAGAGCCAGCCCTCCCCGTACCAGTGGTACCCCTCCGGGAGGGGCATCGCAACGGTCTCCACGCTGCAGTCCTCGGGGGAGATGGCATAGAGCTCCAGATCGTTCGCCCACCGATCATAGCAGTAGATCTTCCCATCCTCGGAGAGGCCCAGGCTGGTGGCCATCTCCGTCCATTCGTTCAGGTCGATGGTGCCGGTCTGCCGCCGCTCCTCCAGGTCGAAGACGAAAAGAACGTCCTCATAGCTCTGTATGGTCAGCGTCTTCTCCCCCAGGTAGGCGTACTGATAGATATTGTCCAGGCTCTGGGCGTCCGCAAAGGGCGCAAAGTTCTCGTCCGCGACCAACCGATAGCGCAGAATGGTGTCGGAGCTGTACTGGCAGACGTAGGCCCCGTGGATGACCTTTGCCTCCACCAGATTGTCCACAAAGGTGTCCGACAGGCTGCATCCCCCCGCCTCAAAGTCAAAGAAGCCCATCTTCCCGCTCCGGGTGATGACGGTGAGGGAGTCGTCCCCCTCATTCCAGTAGGCGCGGACGATGGCGGTGTCGGTCTCCGCCCGGGACAGGATCTCCCCGGTCTCCCCGTCCAGACGCAGGCAGACATTGCCTCCCACGCACACCACGCCCCACTCCCCGCAGGGGAGCACCCGGTCAAAATAGGTGGTCAGGAAGAAGGTTCCGTCGGTGTGCCAGTGCTCCTCCCCCTCCGGGGAGAGGCTGTACACCGTGAAGGGGTTCTCCCGCAGGAAGGAATAGCCGTAGCCAAACCAGTCCTCGCTGATCTCGTCCCGCGCCTCTTCGCCGCCGAAGAGCAGGATGCCGCCGTCGCTCTGAAGGCACAGATCGTCGAGCCAGCCGAAGCGCCGCGCCAGCATCACAGCGCTGCCCTGCTCCAGATCGATCACCACCGGGACATAATACGCATTGTCCCAGCTCTCATAGTACCGGCACCAGGCGACAAAGCGGCTGCCCACCTGCCCGTCGTGATCCGGGAAGCCCAGGCGGAACACGGGATCCTGCTCCTGCTGCTCCGGGGTGAGGGCCAGGGGGATGGTCTGCAAAATGTCGCCGGTCCGCACGTCGATGAGGGAAAAATCCCCCGTCTCGGAGTTGACGTAGAGCAGCTGCTCCTCCCCCTCGGCCAGCATCAGGTCGGAGGCGCTGCCCCCGATGGCGTTGACCCAGAGCAGGCTGTTGTCCTCCAGGTCATAGCAGTAGGTGTTGACCGGGTAGTTGATGAGCAGATAGCGATCCTGGGCCAACTTGACGGCATTGGGCTTGTCGCTCAAGCTGGGCCGGAAGGCGGCGAGACGATGATAGCTCGCCGTGTCCCACACCGTGACCTGCCCCAGATTGTCCAGGGCAATCAGGCGATCCCCCTCGCTGTCCAGCAGGTAGTCGCTCACCGTCCCCTCCAGGGTGAAGGTGCCGACGGCGGCGATCTCCTCATCGCTCTGATAGGCCCCCAGCGCCTCAACCATCGCCAGCTCCGCCTGGGGAATGACCGGGCGATCCTGCGCCCCGCTGGGCAGGGCGCCCAGGGCCAGCCGGATGGCCAGCAGGCGGTCCCCCGCCTCCAGCGCCTTCCGGGACTCGGCGGCCAGATATTCCGACTGGTTGCGCAGGGACTGGTCCAGGCTTGCCTCCAGCTGGGCATTGGTGTCCTCCAGCTGGGCGTTGGTATCCTCCAGCATGGCGTGGGTCTCCTCCAGCTGACGATAGCTCTCCCGAATCGTAACGCTGGTGCGGACAAAATAGGCACCAAAGGCCAGGGACGCCGCCAGACACAGCCCCAGCACCCCCACGGTGCGCCGCATCTGATACTGCCGCTGCCGCTGGCGCAGCTCGTCATAGCCGCAGCCCAGCAGCGCGGAGGCCAGCCGGGGCAGCTCCTCCTGCCGGGCGGTGCGGAATTTGCCCCGGTAGTCGCAGGAGAGGGGCTCCACCGCGACCCGGCGCGTCTCGCCGGTGGCCGGGTCGGTCTGTTCATCGTAGAGCAGGATCTCCGGAATGATCTCCGGCGGCTCCCCCTCCGCCAGAACCGTCAGCACCTGTTTGCGGGTGTGGGTTTTGAGGAAGGTCTCGATCTCCCGCTGCACCCAGGTGGACTCCCGGGTTCTGGGGGAACAGATGACGATGAGGTAGTCCGCGTTCTCCAGCGCCTGGGTGATGTTGTCGTTCAGATCACTGGTGATGGGCAGCTACTCCTTGTCCCGGAAGATGCGCTCGATCTTCCCCATGCCGGTCTTCTTCCGAATGGCGGCGGGAACATGAAAATGCTCCAGCCGGTGCTGCACCTCGGAGGCGACGCGGCTGTCCACCTCCGCGTGGCGGTAGGAGATAAAGGCATTGTAATGGACGCTCACGCTCACACCTCCCGTGTGAAAGTCATTGTGGAGCCATGCGGTCAGTGCGCGGCCAACTGAACCGCCGCCCGGGCGGCGCTGGCGGCGTCGGCGGTGTAGGCGTCGGCCCCGATCTCATCGCAGAAGCCCTGGGTGATGGGGGCTCCGCCCACCAGAATCTTCACCCGCTCCCGGATGCCCGCCGCCTCGGCCAGCTCCACCACCCGGCGCATCTCCTGCATGGTGGTGGTGAGCAGGGCGGAGCAGGCGATGACGTCGCACCCGTGCTCCGCGGCGGTGTGGACAAAGGTCTCGGCGGAGACGTCCACCCCCAGATCGATGACCTCCAGGCCGTTGCCCTCCATCATGATCTTGACCAAGTTCTTGCCGATGTCGTGCATATCCCCCCGGACGGTGCCGATGCACACCCGGCCGGTATTTCCGGCGGCATCCCCCACCAGGCGGGGCTTCAGCAGCTCCGTGGCGGCGGTCATGCAGCGGGCGGCCAGCAGCATTTCGGGCACAAAGACCCGGTTGGCGGAGAAATCCTCGCCCAGGCGCACCATCCCCTCCACCAGGCCGTCGGACAGGATGCGCTGGGCATCCTCTCCGGCCTCCAGGGCCTGCTGGCAGAGGCTGAGCACCCGCTTTTTCTGCCCCTTTTGCAGGGCGGCGGCGATGCGGGGCAGCAGGTCGGCCTCCCCCGCTTCTCCCTGCACATTTACGCCCTGGGCCGCCTCCCGCCTGGGCGCGGTGCGCCGGGCCGGATGGGCCGGCCGGAAGGAGGGCATGTGGAGGATGGCGTTATAGGCCTCGATCTCGCTGTCGATGATGGGATCCACATGGGGGAAAACCGTCCCCGGCGCGCCATAGGTGATGCAGGGGATATAGTGTCCCCCGGGGCAGTTGCGCTCCAGGGTTCGGCGCACATAGGCGCGCACCTCCCCCTCATCGGCGTCCCTGCGGTCGATGGCCGCGCCGATGCCCCCCATCAGGGCCATGCGGCCCTGCAGCTTCGCCTGGAGGGCGGGGATGTCGTTCTCCGGCAGCACGCCCTGCCAGCACTGGATCCCGATCTCGGCCATGTCCTCCACGATGGGGACGAGATAGGAGTCGGCGTGATGGATGGCGATCACCCCCTGCTCCCGGAGGTAGCCGTAGAACTTGCGGTAGGGCTCCTTGAAGAACTCCCGCCACATCTCCGCCTTCATAAACAGCGCGTCCTTGGTGCCCCAGTCGTCGTGGGACAGGATGGCGTCCGGGTGGAGGTTCTCCACCACCAGCCTGGCATAGGTCAGGCGGTAGTCCAGAATGACGTCAATCAGCTCGTGCATCTCGGCGGGATGCTCATAGAAATTGGTCAGGGTGTCCTCAAAGCCCATGAGAAAATGGCACTGCTCAAAGATTCCGGTGCCCATCAGCACGGTGGACAGATATCCCTGCGCGTGATAGCGCTCCGCCTGCTCCCGCGCCCGGGCCCAGTGATCCGGGTCGGAGCAGTTGGCCACCAGGTCGGGGACATGGACATACTCCCGCCACCGGGTGATATCGGGCAGCACCTTGTTCTCCTCGGTGATGTGGGGCATCGCGCCGGGGGCGTCCTCGGGAAAGAGGATGGTGGTGCCCCAGCGGTCAATGCTGGTGCCGCCCCGCACCCGGTTGCCCCGGAGGTAGGCGTCCATCGGGTTGTCGAAGACGATGCGCAGCGCCTCATACTGCTTCAGCTGGCGCTCCGGCGCCCCGTCGGGCTTCAAATTCTCCAGAAATAGCTCTCTTGGCGTCATCATAACGGCCACCTCACAGTTCTTTGGTCAGAATACAGGCGGTAAAGGTGATGGTCTCCGGCCCGTAGGTATAGGGCAGGCCGGAGCGGCGGCACACCTCGCTCACCCACAGGCCATAGGCCTCCATGGAGGGGAACATCTGCCCCGGATAGCGGCAGGGCCGGTGGGGATAGGTGCATTGCCTGCAGCGGGTACAGGATCCCGCGGCCATGGGCAGGCAGTCGGGCCAGAGCTGCCGCGCCTGCCGGGCCAGGGCGTCGAAATGGCGCTTGTGGAGTCGCTCTGCGACCCGGATGGCCTCCAGGTCAAAGGCGTCCTCCATCCGGCCCGTGGTCTGCACCAGCAGTCCCCGGGTATAGCCCTTCACCCGGGCGGCGCTGTCCGCCAGGGTCCCGATGGCCGGGGGGCAGCTCCAGGAGTGGCCGTAGCTTCCACACCGCTCGGCGGCGCACATGGCCCGCACCTCGGGCAGGAACTCCAGCGCGTCCATATTCAGTTCCGCCCAATGGGAGAAGCCGATCTGCTCCGCCAGCTCCCACAGCTGAGGTCGCTCCATTTTGTCCTCCACCTGCTCGGTTCCCTGTTGAAAAAAGGAAAAACACCCAGTATAATAGGATAAAATATAATGTAATTATTATAGGAAAGGAAGTCAGGGATGTCAAGCATTGCGGTGGTCTGCCACCATCAAAGAGATCTGTGCGATCTCCCGGCGGGGGACAATCTGCTCTCCGCTCTGCGGCGGGCGGGATACCCCGTTGCCGCCCCCTGCGGCGGCAACGGCCGGTGCGGCAAGTGCGCCGTCACCCTGGTGGAGGGCGGGGTGCGCCGCACCGTTCTGGCCTGCCAGAGCGCCGTGCCATCCTCCGGGGAGATCTGGCTCGACGCCCCCGAGGGGGGCGAGATCAGCGCAGAGACCACCCCCGCCGGGGACGCCGTCGCCCCGGGGCGGGAGGGCTGCGGCGCGGCGGTGGATCTGGGCACCACCAGCGTGGTGGTGCGGCTATTCTCCCTCTCGGACGGGACGGAAATGGGCACCCGACGGGACTGGAACGCCCAGGCCACCTATGGGGCGGACGTGATCTCCCGCTGCCAGCACGTCATGTCCCGCCCGGAGGGTCTGGCGGAGCTGTCCGGCGTCATCCGGGCCCAGGTGTTCGGGATGATCGACGATCTGTGCGCGGAAAATGGCTTAACTCCAAACGCTGTAAAGGAAATCACCCTTGCTGGAAACACCGTCATGCAGCACCTGTTTTCCTCCCGCTCCCCCGCCTCCATCGCCGTTGCGCCCTACCGGCCCGGGACATTGTTCTCCGATCCCCTCCCCTATTTCGCCCCGGAGCGGCCCGAACTGCCCATCGATCTGCTGCCCTGTGTGGCGGGGTTTTTCGGCGGCGACCTGGTGGCGGGCCTGCTCTCCTGCGGCATGGCGGAGCAGGGGGCACAGTGCCTCCTGCTGGACATCGGCACCAACGGGGAGATGGCCCTGGGCAGCCGGGAGGGGCTGCGGTGCTGCTCCGTGGCCTCCGGCCCCGCCTTCGAGGGGGCGGAAATTTCCTGCGGCATGGCCAGCGTCAACGGCGCCGTCAAAGGCGTCCGCTGGGACGGCGCATCGCCGCGCTATACCGTGATCGGCGGTGGCAGGCCCCGGGGCATCTGCGGCTCCGGCCTGGTTGACCTGCTGGCGGTACTGCTGGACCGGGGCATCGTGGACGAGACCGGCCGCCTCCTCCCGCCGGAGGAGGCCCCCGCCCGGTACGCCCCCTGGCTGGGCGAGGACGAGAACGGAAACGGCATCTTTTACCTCACCCCGGATCGCACCGTCCGCCTGACCGCCGGGGATGTGCGCAAGCTCCAGCTGGCCAAGGCCGCGGTGGCCGCCGGGATCGAGGTGCTGCTGGCGGACGCCGGACTGGGGGCGGAGGCCCTCGACCGGCTCTATCTGGCCGGGGGCTTCGGGCAGAGCCTAAGCCCGATCAGCGCCGCCCGGATCGGCATGATTCCCGCCGCGCTGACCGAAAAAACGGTCTGCCTGGGCAACAGCTCCCTGGCCGGGGCACAGCGGGTGCTGCTGAACCCCGCCCTGCGGGCGGAAACCCGGCGCATCCAGGCGCTGTGCTCCTATCTGGAGCTCTCCGGCAGCGCCGCCTTTGCCGACGCCTACATCGAACATATGACCTTTGACGAGGAGGAATTCTGACATGGAACTGCATCTTCCCCTGATCCTGGACGGGGCCACCGGAACCCAGCTGCAGAAGCGGGGCTACACCAACGCGCAATGTGCTGAGGCCTGGGTGCTGGAGCATCCGGAGGCCATTGCGGACATCCAGCGGCGCTATGTGGACGCCGGAAGCCGCGTGGTCTACGCCCCCACCTTTGGGGCCAACCGCGTCAAGCTGGAGGAGAACGGCATCTTCAACCGGGTGCGGGAGTTCAACCTGCGGCTGGTGGAGCTGAGCCGCCGGGCCGTGGACAGCCGGGCCTGGGTGGCCGGGGACATCGCCCCCACCGGCAAATTCCTCGCCCCCCTGGGGGACACCAGCTTTGAGGAGCTGCTGGAGATCTACACCGAGCAGGCCGAGGCGCTGGAGGAGGCGGGGGTGGACCTCTTTGTCATCGAGACCACCATGACCCTGCCGGAGGCCCGCGCCGCCGTGCTGGCGGTCAAATCCGTCAGCCGCAGGCCGGTGTTTGTCACCTTCACCTGCGACGAGAGTGGCAAGACCCTGACGGGCACCGACGTGGTGGCCGCTCTGCTGGTGATGCAGGGCATGGGGGTGGACGCCTTCGGGCTGAACTGCTCCGTCGGTCCGGAGGCCATGCTGACCCAGCTGAAGCGCCTGCGCCCCTATGCCGAGGTGCCGCTGATCGCCAAGCCCAACGCCGGAATGCCGGAGATCGAGGACGGCAGAACCGTCTACCGCTGCACACCGGAGGAATTCACCGCCGTGGCCGGGGAAATGGCCCGGGCCGGGGTGGCCATCTTCGGCGGCTGCTGCGGCACGGAGCCGGAGCACATCTCCGCCCTGGCGAGCAGCGCCGACGATGCCGACATCGCCCTGCCCGCCCCGGAAAACCGGGACATGCTGCCCCTCTCCACGGAGAAACAGGCCTTCTTCCTCCCCTCCGATGTTCCGGTGGGGACGCCCCTCCCCTGCGACGCCCAGCTCATCGACGCCCTGGAGGCGGCGGAGGAGGATCCCGCCCCGGTGGTGTGCATCCGCATCGAGCGGGAGGAGGAGCTGGACAACTTTTCCGACTGCCAGTTTGCCATCTCCAAGCCGCTGTGCCTGCAATGCGAGCGCGCCGACCTGCTGGAGCAGGCCCTCCAGCGCTACCAGGGCCGGGCCATGTACGACGGCGGACTGGGGGAGGACACCCTGCTGCCCCTGCAGGAAAAATACGCCCTGATTTTTTGACACAAAAAACCGCTGATCTGAACGATCAGCGGTTTTTTATACGAATCCCTGTGAAACCGTGCAAATCTGATCCGGGAATCGTATCAGTTCCAGCCTCTTTTTACCGGGTCAAGCATATCCGTGGCGGTGTAGATCAGGGCGTTGCAGATGGCGGCGGCCACGTTGCTGCCCCCCTTGCGCCCCAGGGCCACGATGGCGGGCACCTCCATGCGCCGACAGGCGGAGAGCAGCTGCTCCTTCGCCTCCACCACGTTGACAAAGCCCACCGGGACGCCGATGACCAATCCCGGCCGGAAGCCCAGCTCCATCTGCCGGACGATCTCCAGCAGCGCGGTCGGGGCGTTTCCCACGGCCAGGATGGCGCCGGGTTCCTCTCGGGATGCCCGCTCCATGGATGCCGCCGCCCGGGTGGTACCCCGCTCCCGGGCCAGGCGGGCGATCTCCGGGTCGGCCATATAACACGCCACCCGGCTGCCCAGCTTCTCCAGCCCCGGGGCGCTCACCCCAGCCCGGGTCATATTGGTGTCGGTGATGATGGGGGTGCCCCGTCGGAGGGCCGCCACCCCCAGCTCCACCGCGCCGGGGGTGAAGCAGAGATTGCGGGCGTAGTCAAAATCCGCCGTGGTGTGGATCACCCGGCGCACCACCGCCTCCGTCTCCGGGGGCAGGTGAATGTCCATCCGCTCCAGCTCTTCGCGGATGATGGACATGCTGGTGCGCTCAATGTCCGCCGGTCTGATGTGCTGTTCCATGCTCATATTCCTCCATCGCCCGATATACCGCCCGCAGATCCAGGCTCTGCCGCACCGCATCGGCCAGCAGATCATACTGCCGCTCCTGGTAGTCCCGGTGGCTCTCCACCCGGATCTCTGCGGGGTCCATGCCCTTGCGCCGCAGCAGCCAGTCCGCCAGCGCGGACACCACGCTCCCCTCGTCGAACAGGCCGTGGAGATAGGTGCCAAAGACACTCCCCTGCGCCGCGCCCTCGGCCCTCCCGTCGGAGAGGGTGCAGAAGGGGGCGCAGTCTCCCCCGGTGCGGCCCATGTGTATCTCATAGGCGTCCAGATCCGCCCCCGCCATCGGGTGAAAAGCAACTTTCCCTGTCACCCTGGTTCGTACCTTCTGTCCGCCAAAGACC
>JAFVAS010000317.1 GCA_017480395.1 Oscillospiraceae bacterium
GGGGCTGCGCCTCTTGCCATGAGCAAAAAAGGTCAATCAAAATCGCCGGCGTCGGTCTGCACCTGGACGTTGTCGGTGCCGTGGGCCTCAAACTCCGTCATATAGGCGTCCATCCGGCGCTTCAGCTCGCCGAAGTTGGTCTCGTCAATGGGCACGTCGTCCATGTCCCGCCGGGCCAGCTCCTCCGCCAGAATGTCGAAGAAGATCGCGTCCTCATAGTCGGCGATCGCCTCATGGATGCCGCCCTCCACAAAGGCCTGGGAGGGCACGACCTCCCCCTGCCATAGCTCCGCCAGGGTGGGCATCCCTGCCCCCGGCGCCTTGGCAAACAGGAGCGACTCCACCTCGTCGTAGTCCCGGAATCGATCCTCGCCCCGGGCGGAGTTCAGCACCCAGTTCCCGATATAGACCATGTCCAGCAGTCGCCGGTATTGCTTTGTCGTCAGATGCAGATCCACGATGGCCGCCTCCCCTTCCCGCAAGCAGATTCAAGTGCTAACATTATAGTCAGATTCCCCTGGAAAGTCAAATCCCGAACCGAAATATTCTATGTCCCCAAAACAAAAGATTTACTTGTATTTCAAAATATGCTATCATAAGTTGTTAAAGTAGCATCATTGACACACCGGCGAATCTCGCCGGTTCTTTGGAGGAATCACTCATGGATCATCGCCCCATCGGCGTGTTTGACTCCGGCCTCGGCGGGCTGACCGCCGTGCGGCGGCTGGCCTGCGTGCTGCCCAACGAGAACATCATTTACTTTGGCGACACCGGACGGGTGCCCTATGGCACCCGCTCCCGGGACACCATCATCCAATATTCCACCCAGGATGTCAACTTTCTGCGCACCTTCGACCTGAAGGCCATCGTCATCGCCTGCGGCACCGTGTCCGCCATCGCCCTGGACACGCTGACCCATCCCCAGAGCCTGCCCATCTTCGGTGTGGTAGAGCCCACTGCCCGCCGGGCCGCCCAGACCCCCCGCAACGGCCGCATCGGCATCATCGCCACCCAGGCCACCATCCGAACCGGCGCCTATGAGCAGGTCATCCGGCGCTGCCGCCCGGAGGCAAAGCTCTTCGCCAAGCCCTGCCCCCTCTTTGTCCCCCTGGTGGAAAACGGCCGCACCCAGCCCGGCGACATTGTGATTGAGACGGTGGCGGCGGAATATCTGGAGGAATTAAAGGCCCAGGGGGTGGACACCCTCATTTTAGGCTGTACCCACTACCCCCTGCTCACCGACGTCATTCGAAATTATATGGGGCCAGAGGTCACACTGCTGGACTCCGGCGCGGAGGTGGCCGACCACCTCGCGGACTACCTGCGCCATCACGACCTGGCCGCCCCGGCGGATCAGACCGGCTGCTATCGCTGGTATGTCAGCGACAGCACAGAGAGCTTCCACGACCTGGCCTCCATCTTCCTGGGGCGGGAGGTCACCGAACCGGTGGAGCAGATCGCCATTCAGAACTATTGACCCATCGCCCCGCAAGGAGAACGATTTATGGAAAAAAACGTCATCATCTCCATCATGGGGATGCAGAATTACGGCGACGACAACGACCGCATTGAGCTTGTCACCGAGGGCAAGCTGGAGGAGATGGAGGGTGCGCTGCGCCTGTCCTACGAGGAGTCGGAGCTGACCGGCCTGGAGGGCACCACCACCCTGTTCCATGTGGAGCCGGAGCGGATCACCCTGCTGCGCACCGGCACCGTCAACTCCGAGATGGTCTTTGAGCGGAACAAGCGCCACCGCTCCCTCTACTCCACCCCCTTCGGGGACATGGAGATCGGCGTCACCGCCCGGCGGCTCAGCTCCACCCTGGACACCAAGGGCGGGCGCATTGAGATCGACTACGACGTGGAGATCAACCACATGCTGGCCGGACAGAGCCTCTTCCGCATCAACGTGCGGGAGGACGCCCCGGTCAAGAGCTGACCATGCCCGACCCGCTCTCCCAGGTGCGGCGGGCCGCCGCAAATGCCCTGACCCAGGCCGCCCGCGGAACAGGCCGGGAGGTCATTGTCCCGCCGGAGCAGCTGCGCCTTCGCCCCGACGGCAAGGGCGGCGAGCTGGCCTCGCCGCTGCCCCAGCAGCTCGGCCTGGAGAGCGGCGCGCTGATTGCCCATCTGCCGCCCCATCCCCTTTGGGAGGCCGCCTTTCCCAGCGGCGGCTGGATCGGCTTCACCCTCTCCTCCCAATGGCAGGCGCTGGTGCGCGCCTATGCACCGCCGGCCGCGCCGCTGGCCCTCTGCCCGCCGCCAATGCCCGCCTTTCCCTCCCGGATTCTCCCCGCCCATTGGGCCTACTGCGCCCTGCTGGGGATGGCGCAGCCGCAGACGGCGGCCCGGCTGGATCGGGGCAACCCTGCGGTGCTGCTGGAGCAGGCGCGGCGGCTGGCCCAGCGGAATCGCGGCGAAAACCGCCCCGACCGCGTACTGCTGTGCCAATGCGCCCTGGTGCAGTCGCCGCTCTCCCCCGAGGCCCTGGCCCGGGAGGCGGACCGGCTGGCCCGCAGCTATCTCACGAAACCGGGAGAGGACGCCCTGACCGCAGAAACGCTGGCCTATGTCCAGGCCCGGCTGGGCCTGGCATGACCTGTCACAAACCAATTCCGTTCTTTATTCTACCCTGGAAAAGAGGCATGAAACATGGCAACCAAAGTATTGATCGTCGAGGACGACAGCAACATCGCCCAGCTGCTCCAGCTCTATCTGGAGAAGGAGGGGTTTGAGACCCGGATCGCACCGGACGGCGGAAAGGGCGTGGAGGAGTTCCGCGCCTGGGAGCCCAACCTGGTGCTGCTGGACATCATGCTCCCGGTCATGGACGGCTGGGGGGTGTGCCGGAAGATCCGGGAGACCAGCAAGACCCCCATCATCATGATGACCGCCAAGGGCCAGACCGAGGATAAGGTCACCGGCCTGGAGATGGGGGCGGATGACTACATCGTCAAGCCCTTCGAGATGAAGGAGGTGCTGGCCCGCATCCACGCGGTGCTGCGCCGCTTTGACTCCGGGGAGACCTCCCAGGAGAAAAAGCTGACCTTCGACAAGCTGGTCATCAACTTGGACTCCTATGAGCTGCTGGTGGACGGCAAGCATGTGGACACCACGCCCAAAGAGCTGGAGCTGCTCTTCCACCTGGCCTCCTCCCCCAACCGGGTGTTCACCCGCAACCAGCTGCTGGACGAGGTGTGGGGCTTTGACTACTTCGGCGACAGCCGCACCGTGGACGTCCACATCAAGCGCCTGCGGGAGAAGCTGGAGGGAGTCAGCGACCAGTGGAGTCTCAAGACCGTCTGGGGCGTGGGCTATAAGTTCGACCTGGCCGAGTCATGAGCAGCCCCCTGTTTCGCCGCCATTTCCTGCTCACCGCGGGAATGATCCTGCTCTCCTTCGTCGTGCTCTCCGCCGCCTTCGTCAGCCTGAGCTATCGCTACATCGTCCAGGAGAAGAAGAGCGCCATGGGGGAGAACGTCACCCATATCGCCGCCCTGACCCAGCGGATGCTGGCCGAGGGCTATGATCCCGCCGATGATGCGCTGGTGCTGCTGGGGCCGATGATCTCCAGCCTCTCCGACTCCAACCTGCTGATCTGCTCCCCCGACGGAGCGGTGCTGGCCTATGTCAGCGAGGAGGGCACCGCGCCGGACCTCACCGGCTGCGCCATCTCCTCCGCCGTGGCAGAGGCCACCGCCTCCGCAGGCAGCTACTCCGACATGACCGACCTGGGGCTGTACGGCCAGCTCTACTTCGTCTCCGGCGTGCCCATCTACCGGGAGGTGGACGGCGTCACCTCCGTCGCCGCCCTGGTCTTTCTCACCGCCGCCGCCGGCTCCCTGATTATTCTGTGGAAGAGCCTGGCCACCCTGTTCTTCTTCACGGCGGTGGTGGTGCTGATGATCGCCTTCGTCTCCAGCTCCGTCTTCGCCATGCAGCAGGTCAGGCCCCTGCGGGAGATCTCTGACGTGGTGCGCCGCTTCGGTATGGGAGAATATGAGCTGCGGGCCGACGACTATGGCCGCCGCGACGAGGTGGGCGACCTGGCCCGGAGCTTCAACACCATGGCCGACTCCATCGCCTCCTCCGAGCAGCGCAGGCAGGAGTTCATCGCCAACATCTCCCACGAGCTCAAGACCCCCATGACCACCATCTCCGGCTTCACCAACGGCATCCTGGACGGCACCATCCCCCAGGAGAAGGTGAACGACACCCTTCAGGTCGTCGCCTCCGAGGCGGCGCGGATGTCCCGCCTGGTGCGCCAGATGCTGGACGCCAGCGCGCTGCAGGCCCGGGACACCGTCCAGACCCAGGTGGAATTCGACGTGGCGGAGACCATGATCCAGGTGATGATCAGCCTGGAGGGCAAGATCCGCAACCATCAGCTGGACATGGACGTCCACATCCCGGACGCCCCGGTGCGCGTCTGGGGCGACCCGGACGGCATCACCCAGGTCTGCTACAACCTGCTGGACAACGCGGCCAAATTCGCCCGCCCCGGCACCGCCATCGGCGTGACCATCTCCACCAAGGGCTCCAAGGCCTATATCTCCGTCAAAAACGAGGGGGAGACCATCCCGCCGGAGGAGCTGAGCCGGATCTTCGACCGCTTCCACAAGTCGGACCGCTCCCGGAGCATCGACAAGGAGGGGGTGGGCCTGGGCCTCTATATCGTCAAAACCATCCTGAACAACCACAAAGAAAATATAACGGTCACCAGCGTGGACGGGGTCACGGAATTCGTCTTCACCCTGACCCGGGCGGAGTGACCGGCGGGAGGAACATATCGTATGCGGGAATGGGAACCCTTTAACAGCAACAACGACCACGAGGACCCCTGGAATTTCCGAAGCTCCGACGCGGCGGACCGGCGCACCAGGCGCCGTCCGGAGCAGCACGACGCCGAGGCGGATCACGTCATCGGCTCCTGCGACGACGGGGCTCCGCGCCACCAATCCACCCCGGCCCCCCGGCCCCCTCAGAAAAGGCAGTCCCGGGGCGGCAAGATTTTCATCATCATTATCATCATCGTGGCCGCCCTGGCCGGCATGGGAACCAGCCTGATGGAGCTGTTCAGCGACCTCCGGCACGAGGAGGAGCCGCCTACACGCTATGTGGACGATTCCGAGTTTGAGAATTCGGAGGAGTATCCCCCCGACGACTTCAGCTACGACATCGACCCCTGGGCGGAGGGCGATGACGAGGACATTCAGCCCGCCGACGAGAGCACCGACGAGGTGCAGCCCAGCAACATCGAGCGCTATACCGGCGACGCCGCCTTTGAGCTGACCCTCTCCTCCAACGAGGGGCTGACGCCGCTGTCCTATCAGGACATCTACGAGGCGCTGCTGCCCAGCGTGGTCACCATCACAGTCTATAACGACTACTCCGGGGCCTATGCCTCCGGCGTCATCCTGTCTGAGGACGGATTTATTCTGACCAACCAGCACGTCACCGGCGGCGAGGATTTTGCCCAGGTCACCACCTGGGACAACGTCAGCTATCCCGCCCTCCTGGTGGGCGAAGATCCCAACAGCGACCTGGCCGTGCTGAAGATCGAGGCCACCGGCCTGACCCCCGCCGTCTTCGGGGACAGCGCGGAGCTGCGGGTGGGCGACGAGAGCTTTGCCATCGGCAACCCCATCAGCGTCAACTACCGGGGCACCTTCACCAACGGCATCATCTCCACCGCCAGCCGGAGCGTCACCATGAACGGCTATCCCATGACCCTGATCCAGACCACCACCGCCCTCAACTCCGGCAATTCCGGCGGCCCGCTGATCGACATCTACGGCCATGTGGTGGGCATCGTCAATATGAAGATCATGAGCTCCTCCATCACCGTGGAGGGCCTGGGCTTCGCCATCCCCTCCGTCACCGCCCGCAAGGTGGCCAACACCCTGATCGCCAGCGGCGAGGTGGAGCACCCGATGATCGGCATCACCTGCTACGCCGTCTCCACCGCCGACCCCGCCGGCTACGGCGCGGATGGACTGATGGTGGCATCCGTGATGGCCGGCTCCGACGCGGAGGCCCAGGGCGTCCAGGTGGACGACATCATCACCGCCGTGGACGGACGGCAGGTGCGCATCGTGGAGGACGTCACCGGCTATATCCGGGAAAAGCATGTGGGCGACGAAATCACCGTCACCATCTACCGCGAGGGCGAGGGCCTGATCGACATCACCTTCCGCCTCTCGGAGCAGAACGATCTGCGATAAACGAACAATCCCCGCAGCAAAGAAGCAAAAGGCTGTGCGGCCGAAATCGGCCGCACAGCCTTTTTGATCTGTCCGATTATCTTCTCTTTTTCCGCTTTGACCCCGGCTTGGGCTTTGGCTCCTCCCGGCGGTTCCAGTCCGGGTTGGAGAAGGAGCTCTCCGCCGTCATCAGCTCATCGTGGCGGTGCTCCTCATCCAGGAAGACCGCCCCCTCGGACTGGGCCGTCTCCGGGTGCTCCATCTCCGGGGTGATCTTGCGGAAGGCGCGGCGGAAGAAAAAGCTGTTCAGATAGGTCACCAGCCCAAAGCCGCACACCGCCCAGACATAGATCGCCATTCCGTAGGCGCTGGGATTCAGGAAAAAGCTCACATAGATCGCCGCCAGCACCAGGGCAATGCTCATCAGCGTCCAGGGCAGCGCCGCCACGCTGAGCAGCCAGGCGTTGCGCAGGGTGTGGCGCAGCTTGTTGCGGTAGCGGGCCTGGAGGGGGAAGATGTACTGAAACCCGAAGAGGAAGGCGAACAGCAGCAGGAAGAAGGTGATTCGATAGACGACCCCCACAGCTCCGGCGAGGTAGAACACCACCCAGTAGTAGCCGAAGAAGAAGGCAAAGGCCGCCAGACAGATCAGCCACAGCAGCGTCGCCTGCCCGAAGTTCCCGGTGAACGCCCGCCAGAAAGCCCGGATCATCAGCCCGTCGTCCCGGTCGGTATCCCCCACCAGCTGCTGCATACAGGTATAGAGCGCCGTCAGCGACGCCCCGATGGTGAAAATCGGAATGCAGAACAGGCAGAACAGGATATTGCAGATCACAATATCCGCCAGCTTGCTCAGCGCGCTCATCAGCGGGCCGTCCAGGTCAAACAGCTTCACAGGCACTTCCCTCCCGGTTCATGTTTTCGCGCCGCTCAGAGGCGGCCATAGATCTGCGTCAGTTTGCGGATACGCCCCTCCAGCTCCCGGCTGAACTCATCGGGCAGCAGCCGCCATCTCCAGTTGGTGCCCTGGCTGGAGGGCTGGTTGATGCGGGCCTCGTTGCCCAGGGCGAGATGATCCTGCATCGGGATCACCGCCAGCCTGGACACGCTGCGCAGCACGGCGCACACCATCTGGTGGCACAGCTGCGCCCCCTCCGCCCCGGTGGCCAGATAGTCCTGCACCTGGGCATATTCCTCCGGCGTAATCTCCCCCAGCCAGCCCAGCAGGGTGGCGTTGTCGTGGGTGCCGGTGTAGGCCACGCTGTTGCGCAGGTAGTTGTGGGGCAGGTTATCCGCGGCGGAGCCGGTGTCCCGGGAGTCGAAGGCGAACTCAAAGACCTTCATGCCGGGGAACCCGGTGTCGGTCACCAGCTGCCGCACCGTGTCGGTGACGTAGCCCAGATCCTCCGCCACGATCTCCCGCTGGCCGATGCGCCCCTCGATGGCCCGGAACAGCTCCAGCCCCGGCCCTTTTTCCCAGTGGCCGTTGTGGGCGGTTTGATCCCCGGCGGGAATCGAAAAATATTCGTCGAATCCCCGGAAGTGGTCGATCCGGAGGATGTCGTAGATCTCAAAGCAAAAGGCGATGCGGCGAATCCACCAGGCGTAGCCGGTCTCCCGGTGGTAGTCCCAGCGGTAGAGGGGATTGCCCCAGACCTGACCGTCGGCGGCAAAGGCGTCGGGCGGGCAGCCGGAGACCGCCCGGGGCCGCCGCCCATCGTCCAGCTGAAACAGCTCCGGCGCGGCCCAGGCATCCGCGCTGTCCAGGGCCACATAGATGGGGATGTCCCCCAGAATGCGCACGCCCCTGCCGTGGGCGTAGTCCAGCAGGGCATGCCATTGGGTGAAAAAGCAGAACTGGAGGAACTGATAGAACCCGATCTCCTCCGCCAGGGCGGCTCGGGCCGGGGCGAGGGCCTCCGCCCGGCGCAGCTTCAGGCCGTCCTCCCACTCCTGCCAGCTCCTGCCGCCGTTGGCGTCCTTGATGGCCATGTAGAGGGCGTAGTCCTCCAGCCACCAGCGCTGCCGCTCCACAAAGGCCCGAAACGCGGGGTCATCTGCGATTTCGCTGCGGACATAGGCGAGGCGGAGCAGGGGGAGGCGCTGCTGATAGAGCGCACCGTAGTCCACATAGCGGGCGTCGCCGCCAAAGTCAGCCGCGTCACACTCCTCCCGGGTCAGCCAGCCCCGCCGCACCAGCTCGTCCAGGCTGATGAAATAGGGGTTGCCCGCGAAGGTGGAGAAGGATTGATAGGGCGAGTCCCCATAGCCCGTGGGCCCCAGGGGGAGGATCTGCCACACCCTCTGCCCAGCGCGCGCCAGCTGATCGACAAAGGCGTAGGCCGCCGCGTCAAAGCAGCCGACGCCATAGCGGGAGGGCAGCGCGCTGACCGGAAGGAGGATTCCGCTTTCTCTCATGGAACAGTCACCATCCTAATCGTGAATTACAAACCGGATTCGCAAGCAGACGCAGAGGCGCCGCACACGGTGCGGCGCCTCTGGTCAAAGAGGTCAAAGCAATGCGGTCAAACCGCTTACTTGATCGCACCCTCGACCATGCCGCTCATGATCTGCTTCTGAGCGATCAGGAAGATGACGATCATGGGGATCATCGCCAGCAGGGCGGCCGTCAGGATCAGATCCCAGGACTTCACGAAGGAGCCGACGAAGGCCTGCACGGCGACGGGCAGGGTCTTGTTGGGGCTGCTCTGGCCCAGCAGGATGGAGGGCAGCAGATAGTCGTTCCAGATCCACATGCCGTTCAGAATGGTGACGGTGACGATGGTGGGCTTCAGCAGCGGGAAGATGATGCGGAAGAAGGTGCCCTCGGGGGAGCAGCCGTCGATGGAGGCGGCCTCCTCCAGCTCATAGGGGATGCCCTTGATGAAGCCGGTGAGGATGAACACCGTCATGGCGCCGCCGAAGCCGCAGTAGGCGAAGATCAGGCCGGGGATACTGCCGTTCATGGACAGGCCGACGAACTTGCCCACCTCGCGGAAGGTGGCGATCAGGGGGAGCATGACCACCTGGAAGGGGATGATCATGGAGGAGATGAACACCATGTAGATGGCGGTGGACCACTTGGTCTTATTCCGGCAGATGACCCAGGCTGCCATGCCGCCGAACACGGCCAGCAGGAACAGCGAGATGATGGTCACGACAGCGGAGGAGCCAAAGGCCCGCCAGAACACGAAGTTCTTGTTGTTGACCACGCTGGACAGGTTGGTGATGAACTGGCTGAAACTGGCCCCGGCCGCCGAGATCGGGTTGGTGACGATGGCGCTCTGGGTCTTGAAGGAGTTCATCAGCACCAGATAGAAGGGGAAGAGAACATAAATCGCCAGAATGATGGCTATGATCAGAAGAATAGCCACGGTGGATTTCTTCATTTTCATTACATCTCAACCTCCTTGCTATTGGAAATGCGCACCTGAATCAGGGAGACGACCGCCAGGATAATAAAGAACAGAATGGCCTTTGCCTGGGCCAGACCGTACATATCACGGGCGAAGGCGGTATTGTAGATGTTCAGCGCGATCATCTGGGTGCCGTTGGACAGATAGTTGCCAAGGAAGTCCACGCTTCCCGCGCCGTTGGTCAGGGCCAGGTTCACGTCGAACTGCTTGAAGGCAGAGGTCAGGGTCAGGAAGGTGCAGATGGTAAAGGTGGCGGCGATCATGGGGATCTTGATGCGGAACAGCGTGGTGAGGGTGTTGGCGCCGTCAATCTGCGCCGCCTCCAGCACGTCGCCGGGCACGGTGGTCAGGCCGTTGATGTAGATCAGCATGATGTAGCCGGCATACTGCCAGACATAGACCACGATGATGGCCATAAAGGCGGTCTTTGTGTTCGCCAGGGCGGAGATGGCGGAGCCGGTGAGCTTGGTCAGCACGTTGCTGAACACGAACTGCCAGACATAGCCCAGAACGATGCCGCCGATCAGGTTGGGCAGGAAGTAGGCCGCCCGGAAGAAGCCGATGCCCTTGAGCTTGGTGGTGCACAGCAGGGCCAGCAGGAAGCCCACCACATTGACCAGAATCATGTTGACAATCACGAACAGCACGGTCAGGAGCAGCGACCAGATGAAGCCCGGCTCCTTGAACATGGTGGCGTAATTGCTAAAGCCCACCATCTGGCTGAACGAGACGCCGTTCCAATCGGTGAAGGAGTAAAAAATACCCACAAACATGGGGACAATGACCGTCACCGCAAAGGTGAACAGCAGCGGAAACAGGAAAATAAAGTTGATGATGGCGCGGTGGTGCAGCACAGTGGGAATAAAGTAGACGCCGGCCAGAATCGCCAGGGCGCCCAGCACCAGGAACAGACCGCGCAGACCGATGTTGATGCCGATGTTCAGCACCAGATAGGTCTTTGTAAGGTCCATCCAAAGGGCGGCGACCAGCAGGACGGCACCCACCACCAGGAGCACCAGAGACAGGATCTTTTTGCTCATGTTGCTTTCATTGCTTTCAATCATCGCATGGAACACTCCCCTCTTCTCAGTTTTGCTCTCAGCAGATATGGTTTGAAAACACCGATGAAATATAACACGAAGGGCGACGGCAAAGCCGCCGCCCTTCTGGTTTTACTCGCGGTGATGCAGCGAATCAGAGATTACTGCTGCTGATAGCAGGACGCGGTGACGGCCTGCATGCGGTCGACGAAGCCCTGGGTGTCCAGAGTTCCGGCGGCATAGTCCTGGAAGACGACGCCGGTGAAGTCCTGAGCCAGGTTGCCGGGCTGCTCCAGCCAGTGCCAGCTGGAGGTCTTGCCGGCGGCGGTGTAGTCAGCGATGGCCTGGGCGAAGGGATCGTTGGCAACGGCGGTGCAGCTCCTGAAGGGGCTGACGCAGCCGGCTTCCTCGACCATGATCTTCTGGCCGTCGGGACCGGCGAGCCAGTTCAGGAACTCCTCAGCCTCGGCAACATTGCCGTCTTTGTAGACAGCCCACCAGGAGGGAGAGTTGGTCAGGATGGTGTCGATGCCTTCCTCAAAGGCATAGGGGACGTAGCCGCACTCGAAGTTGCCGGCAGCGGCATACAGATCCTTATAGTCGTTGGTCAGGGAGGAGCCGATCCAGGAGCCCTGGGTCACGAAGGCATACTTGCCGCCGGCAAAGCCGGAGACCTGCATATCATAGTTGCCGGAGACCAGCAGAGCGGGGTCGGAATACTGGTTGAACAGAGCGACCATCTCGGCGAAGTCGGTGAAGCGGGCTTCATCCAGCTTGCCCTCGTCCATCATCAGGTCGAAGTAGGTGGTGTCGTCACGATCCAGACCGGCGTCCAGATA
>JAFVAS010000318.1 GCA_017480395.1 Oscillospiraceae bacterium
AAACCCATACCGCTCCTTCAGCCCGTGGCACAGACCGCAGTAGGCGGCGTGATACGCCTGCCATTGTTCATCGGTCAGCGCCTCTTTATAGGGCAGAACGTAACCAAACATCGCTTACGGTGTGGTGGGTGGTTCGGGCTCTTGGGGTGCCTCGGAGACCACGACCACAACAGTGTAGTCGCCAATGGCCCCCACATCGGAGAAGCCCTTGACGTGAACCTTGGCGTTGAGGGTTCGGGTACCCGCGTCGGCGACGGTATAGCCCGAGAGATCGACGGTCAGATAGACATCGCTGTCCATCACAATGGACATGATCTCCGCCTTGCCCCGGATGCGCACCACGACGGACTGGGTGCTCAGCTCTCCGCTCAGGCCCTCCGGTACGTTTTCAAGCTGAATGTCGGTAACCTCCACCGTCCGGGTGGTCAGGGTGTCCTTGACGGTGACAGTGACATCCGCCGTACTGGCACCGTTGTAGAGGTCGATGTCGTCAGGGGTTGTGACCTCGAAGGTATAGGTGTCGGAGGTGATGACGTCCTCCAGGCTTATTGTGCCCAGATTGATGGATTCAATCTGCTCCAACGCCTCCACCGTGCCGGTGACCATGACGGTCTGGGGACTGATGACCGCGTCCACGTCCTCCTCCGTCGCGCCTCCGCCGTCGAGCAGATTGACGGACAGCGGAATCTCTTTGGTCACCTTGACCGAGAAGACGGTATAGGTACTGGTGATGTCGCAGGTGAACGCGGAGGCGTCCACAGGATTGCCGTCGGCGTCGCGCAGCTGAATGTCCAGCTCGCCGGTCCAGGTGCTGCTCAGATCCTCGGCGTCCAGCACGACCACGGCGCTCACCACCTGATCCAGCAGGCTGCGCTCGCCGCTGAGGGTGATGGTGGAGTGCTCAAACTGGAAGCTGCTGTCGTCGCAGATCGCCCCCTCCACGGCGGAGCCGATGAACTCGCCCTGGATGTCCAGGGTCTTGGAGGTCATCTGCACCACGGTGGCCCGGATGGACTCGATGCTGTAATCCGTCACCGTAACGTTCACGGTGGGGACATTGCTGGGGAAAATGACGCTGTATTCCAGGTTATACTCCCCCTCCTGGCTGATCTGGGAGGCGGCCTGGACGGAGATGACGATGTTGTTGCGATCCAACTGGGAGACGGAGGAACGCGGGCCCTCCAGCCGCAGCGTGACGGTGCGGTCGGACATCTCGGTGATCATCAGGCCCTCGTCCGCCAGCACATCCTCACCGTAGACGGTGACCGGGATGTTATAGATGGTCTTGGGCGTCTCCGGCGCGTAGACCACGTCCACATAAAGCCAGCAGGCGATGGCGCAGATGATGGAGATGACCATGTAAAAAATCTTGCTCTGGGTGATCTTATTCCACATGCTCGTCCCCCTCCTTTCTGCGGCGAAGGAGTCCGCCCCATGTAAATCTCTTCTTCTCCTCCTGCGCTTCGGAGCCGATCAGCTCGTTGCGCAGCAGCCGCTCCAGGGTCTCCAGCGAGAGGTGGCGCTTGAGCATGCCATCCACTGCCACGGAGATGGCCCCCGTCTCCTCCGAGACAATGGCGACCACGGCATCGGAGTGCTCGCTGACGCCGATGCCCGCCCGGTGGCGGGTGCCCAGCTCCCGGCTGATGTTGTTGTTGCCCGTCAGAGGCAGGACGCAGCCCGCGCTGAGCAGACGCCCGCTGCGGACGATCACCGCGCCGTCGTGGAGCGGGGCCTTGGGCCAGAAGATGTTTTTCAGCAGCTCGCTGGAGATGTCCGCGTTGACCAGCGTGCCCGACTTGACACAGTCGTCCAGAATGGTGTCCCGCTCAAAGACCACCAGCGCGCCCACCCGATCCCGGGACATGGTGCCAAAGGCGTCAACGGTCTCGGTGATGGTGCGCTCCAGCTCGGTGACCTTGCTCTGCCGACCCAGCAGCCGGTCAAAGCCGCGACTGCCCACCTGCTCCAGCGCCCGGCGTATTTCGGGCTGGAACAGGACAATGATGGCCAGGAAGCCGATCTCAATGGCCTTGCTCAGAATAAAGCTCAGAACATGGAGGTGGGCCTCGTAGGAGATCCAGAGGGCGGCCAGCAGCAGCAGCACACCGCGCAAAACCTGGCCGGTGCGTGACTTGCGCACCAGCAGCAGCAGACGGTAGATGGCATAGGCGATGATCGCCATGTCGATGACATCGGTTATTTTGATGGTTTGGATATATCCCAGACAGAGATTCGCATAGTGCGCGATCACAGACATAGTCTCTCCTCCGTCCCCCTGCCGAACGCCAGAATCGGCCAGGGTAAAATCATAATATTACAATTTATTATATCGCATCTACCCTGGCAAGGCAAGCGATACCAGGGTATTTTATGTTAATTTATTTGAAACAATGTCCCGGAGAATCCGGGAAAAGGCGGCGACCTCCGCCGGAGTGTTAAAGGCGGAAAAGCTGACCCGCACCGTGCCGGTCTCCAGCGTTCCCGCGCTGCGGTGCGCCGCTGGGGCGCAGTGCAGTCCAGCCCGCACAGCAACGCAGCGCCGGGCGAGCCGCTGAGCCAGCTCCTCACAGTCCCAGCCCTCGGCCCGAAACGAGAGCACGCCGCATTGATTCGCGTGATCCGAGGCAAAAACCTCGACCCCCGGAATGTCCCCCAGGGCATCGGTCATCTGCCGCAGCAGCCTTGCCTCGTGGCGCTCCACCTGGTCTACGCCGACCCGATTCAGGTATCGCACCCCCTCCAGCAGCCCGGCAATGCCCGCCACGTTGTGGGTGCCCGCCTCCCCCCGGTCCGGCAGGAAATCCGGCATCTGCTGCATCCGCGACTCGCTGCCCGTGCCGCCGGTGAGCAGAGGATCGAGCGGCTGGAAACAGAACAGCACCCCAGTCCCCTGGGGCCCATACAACCCCTTGTGCCCCGGACAGGCCACAAAGGCGGCCCCCAGTTCGCTCAGATTCAGGGGGATGGCCCCTGCGGCCTGGGCGGCATCTACGATGAGCGGTGTGCCGAATTGATGGCACAGCGCACTGATCTGGGCCAACGGCAGCCGATAGCCAAACACGTTGGAGACTGCGGTGCAGACAGCCGCATCGACTCCGTCCCGCAAATGCCGCTCAAAGCTAGCCAGCGTGGCGTCGTCATCAAACAGCGGCGCTTCAGCGGTCAGCACCTCCACCTCCGGGATGGAGTAGAGGGTTCGGGTCACGGCGTTGTGCTCCCAGGCGGAGATCAGAACCCGGTCACCGGGGTGCACCAGCGTCCGGATGGCGAGGTTCAGCGCGTGGGTGGCGTTCAGCGTAAATACCACCCGCTCCGGATCGTCCACGCCGAAAAGCGTGCCCAACTCCGTGCGGCAGGAGAACATCACCTCCTCCGCCCTTCTCGCCGCCGCGTGTCCGCCTCGCCCGGGGCTGGCGCAGGTTTGGATCGCCCGGGCGACCGCCCGCGAAACCGCCCCCGGCTTTTGCAGGGTGGTGGCGGCGCTGTCCAGGTAAATCATAAGCTGACCTCCCGATAGCTTCCGTCCCCGGCTGTGATATAGATTTGCTCCGGGGCCAGCCCCACCCGCCGGAGCACCAGCAGCGCATTGTTCAGATTGCGCTGGGATATCTTTACGGAATGGCTGCACCCACGGCTGGAGACGCCCTTGGGCGAGCGCTGAATATAGGCGGAAATCCCCGCCCGCTCCAGGGCGGCGGCCGTCCGCTGCGCATAGGTCAGCGACCGGCAGACGATCAGATAATACACCATAGCAATGCTCCTTCTTGTTTCATACTCCATGTTATGACAGGAATCGTGCTGGGTGTTACCCGATCAAAAAAGAACGCGCCGCGATTGCGGCGCATTCCAGTTCACGTTTTATCTTTTCTCAATCAGCGACACGGCGTGGGCGGCAATTCCCTCTCCAGCGCCGGTGAAGCCCAGCTTTTCCTCGGTGGTGGCCTTCAGGTTGATCTGATCCGGGTCGATCTCCAGCACCCGGGCGATCTGCTCCCGCATGGCGGGGATATAGGGCGAGAGCTTGGGGCGCTGGGCGATGATGGTGCCGTCCAGGTTGACCACCTGATAGCCCTTCTCCCGCAGCATGTCCCGAACGCGCTCCAGCAGCACGAGGCTGGAGATGCCCTCCGTCTCCGGGTCGTCGTCGGGAAAGGCGTGGCCGATGTCCCACAGCCCCGCAGCCCCCAGGAGGGAATCCATGATGGCGTGGACGATGACGTCGGCGTCGGAGTGGCCCAGCAATCCCTTTTCATAGGGGATCTGGACGCCGCCGAGAATGAGGGCGCGTCCCTCCGTCAGCCGATGCACGTCATAGCCGTGCCCGACCCTCAGTCCAGTGTACGGCATGCCAGGATCGCCTCCCCCATCAGCAGGTCAAACTGCGTTGTGATTTTGATATTTTCCACGCTGCCCTGGGTGAGCACCACCTTTTTCCCCAGCTGCTCCACCGCGGAGCAGTCGTCGGTCAGGGGCAGCCCTTTTTCGATGCAATGGTACAGCGCGCCGCGGATCAGATCGGCGTCAAAGACCTGGGGCGTCTGCACCGCGAAGAGGGTGCTCCGATCGGGTGTGCCGGTCACAATGCCGTCCTGCGCCGTCTTGACGGTATCCGTCACCGGGATGGCCGGGGCGGCGGCGTTGGTTTTGGCGTCGGTTTCAATGACCTCCTGCAGCACGGCCTGATCGACAAAGGGCCGGGCCCCGTCATGAATGGCGATGAGGTCGGCATCCTCGCTGACCTCCCGCAGGCCGTTCTGGACAGAGTGGCTCCGGTCTTCCCCGCCGATGACCAGCTTTTTGACCTTGGTAAAGCCTGATTGCCTGCAACTCGTCCCCACTGGGAGAATCAGATCCTCCCGGGTGACCACAATGATCTCGTCGATCAGGGAGCAGGCCTCCAGGGCGTCCAGGGTATGGGCGATCATGGGCCGCCCGGACAGCTCGGCCAGCACCTTGTCGATCCCCTGCATCCGCGTGGCGTTTCCGGCGGCCACCACCACCGCCGCGCAGAAGGGGCGTTTGGGCTTGAATCTGGAAAAGAGGCTCATGGAACCATCCCCGCTTTCTCTGTTTCTCTGGCATTGTATGCCGCAGGAGGGTGATATATTGATTGTATCATATCACGACAGCGGCGAAAGAACAAGATTTGGGCAAAGAAAAAGACCGGATCATAGCAATCCGGTCTTTTGTCCGTTTTGGGGATCGAGAAATCAGTCCTCGTCGTACTCCTCGTCCTCCACGTCGTCCACAGGAGCCAGCTGCAGCACAGCGCGGCGGGAGAGGGAGATTTTGCGGGTCTCGGTGTTGATCTCGGTGATCTTGACCTCGACGATCTGACCCTCGGCCAGCTCGTCCTCGGGCTTCTCCACCCGATGGTCGGCGATCTGGGAGATGTGGATCAGGCCATCCACGCCGGGAACCACCTCGGCAAAGGCGCCGAAGCTCATCAGCTTGACGATCTTGACCTCGGCGATGGAGCCGACCTCGTACTTGGAGAGGAAGTTCTCCCACGGATTCTCGTTGGGATCCTTCATGCCCAGAGAGATCTTCTTCTTCTCGGGGTCAGCCTTGATGACATAGACCTCGACGGTGTCACCCACGGCGACGACCTCGGAGGGATGCTTGATGCGGCTCCAGGACAGCTCGGAGATATGCACCATGCCGTCCACACCGCCGATGTCCACGAACGCGCCGTAAGAGGTCAGGCTCTTGACGGTGCCGGTGTAGCGCTTGCCGGGCTCGATCTCGGCCCAGATGGCAGCAGAGGCGGCGGCCTTCTCCTCGGCGGCGACGACGCGGATGGAGCCCACGACGCGGCGGCGGGAGCGGTTGACCTCGGTGATGCGCAGACGGACGTTGGTCTTCACCAGGGCGGTCATGGGCTCGTTGCGGCGCAGACCGGTCTGGGAAGCGGGGACGAAGACGCGAATGCCCTTCACATTGACGACGACGCCGCCCTTGTTCTCCTCGACTACCAGGCCCTCGACGGTGGTCTTCTCGTCCTTGGCGGTCTCGATCTCCTCCCAGTTGCGGTTGGCATCCAGACGCTTCTTGGACAGGGTGACCACGCCCTCGCTGTCGTTGACGCGCATGACCATGGCCTCAATGGTGTCGCCCACATGGACGACGTCCTCCACCTTGACGGAGGGATCGTCAGAATACTCGGATACAGGAATGTAGCCGGCATGCTTGGTGCCCAGGTCAACCTGGATTTCCGTGGGCGTGATGTTGACAACGACGCCCGTAGCCTTCTCCCCTGTATTTAAAGTTTTGATCGATGCCTCCAGCAGATCCGCGAAGGACTCTTCGATCTCCAGATTTTCTTCACTCATTTTGTTTTTGACCTCCTTTATAATCCACCCAGGTGTGGATGCACCCGCGGTGATGCCGACACAAGCCGCGTTCCGCAGATCGTCAAGCCGCAGTTCATCGGCCTGCTCGATCCAGATCACATGGGGGCATTTAGCCCGGCACAGCTCCACCAGATGCCTGGTGTTGGAGCTGGCATGGTCACCGATGACCACCATGGCGTCGCACATTTCCGCAATTTTTTGTGCCTCGGATTGGCGACAGAACGTAGCATTACATATTGTATCAAACAATTCCAGGTTTGTACACAGTTTTTTTGCTAAATTCACAGAATTTTCCCAAATTTCTCTGGTAGAGGTGGTTTGGGACACAAATGTGAGGGGCAGATCGGCCCGTTTGGGGTCCTCCTCCAGCCATTTTTGCAGCATCTCCGCCCCGGAGAGCACCACGGGATGGGTGCACCACCCGGCAGTGGCCGTCACCTCCGGGTGATTGGGCGCGCCGATGATGACGGCGGTCCTCCCCTGCTGCTCCGCCTGAGTGACCAGCTTATGGATCCGCTCCACATTGGGACAGGTGGCGTCCAGGATCGGATTGCCCTGTTCTGTGAGCGTCTCATAGACCGCGCGGCTCTCCCCATGGGAGCGGATAATGACCGCCGCGCCGTCCGGGGCCTGCTCCGGCGTGTCAATCTGCCCCACCCCCTGGGCGGCCAGATGATCCACCACATGACGGTTGTGGATGATGGAACCGAGCATCACGCTCGCCTGTCCCTCCTGCGCTGTGCGCTGCGCCAGCTCCACCGCACGGCGAACCCCGTAACAGAAGCCGGCGCTTTTGGCCAGTATGACCTGTCTCACTGCGTCTGCTCCTCCAGGGCGTAGATGCGCCGCAGCAGCTCGTCCGCCGCCTGCTGCAGATCCTCCTTCGCCGCCCGCTTTTCGGGCACGTCGGGGTCATATGCCTCACCGATCACCACTTTTGTGGGGCGGAACCAATGCTTCTTTCGCGGGATAAACATGGGGACAAGCTGCACCTTGGAGCGGCTGGCAAAGAGGATTGCACCGGTCTTGGCTGAGGCATCCCCCTCCTCCTGTGCCCGCACACGGGTGCCCTCCGGGAAGAGGAAGAGCTTGCAGCCCTCCTTGAGCACCTTCAGCGCCCGCT
The DNA here is from genome assembly GCA_017480395.1 of Oscillospiraceae bacterium. Classification (GTDB taxonomy): domain Bacteria; phylum Bacillota; class Clostridia; order Oscillospirales; family Oscillospiraceae; genus UMGS1766. The sequence continues at coordinate 7,480 of JAFVAS010000318.1, forward strand.
TGACCGCGGTGATGTCACTCTGACCCCGGTTGACGCCGAACATGCCCACCTTGACCATAAACCAGCCCAGAAGTGGAATGTGGAACAGCTCCTCCTTGGCCATGATGCGTATGGGATTGTGAAAGCCACAGGCGAAAATGGCCATCAGCGGATCGGCATAGCTGGTGTGATTGCAGGCGATGACCGCCGCACCCTCGGGAAGATTGTCCCGCCCGATCACCTTCACCGGGTGAAAGATGCTGAAGCAAAACCAGACCGGCCAATAGATGATGTGAAACAGCAGATCTGTGGCCCGCTTCGACATGGGTTTGAATCTGACTTTATCCGCGTTGCGCATCGGGCAGTCCCTCCTGAATCAGACGAACCAGCACGTCCAGACTCTCCCCCAGATTGAGGCAGGTGGTATCCAGTACCCGGGCGTCGTCGGCCTGCTTGAGCGGGGAGATCGCCCGGTGGGTGTCGTTGTAATCCCGCTCCTGCACGTCCCGCAGCACCTCGTCAAAGGAGACGTCGATCCCCTTCTGGCGCAGCTCGGCGCAGCGGCGCTGCGCCCGGGCCTCCGCCGCGGCCGTCAGATAGATTTTGACGGTGGCGTCAGGCAGCACCACGGTGCCGATGTCCCGGCCGTCCATGATGACGTCGTGGGTGCGGGCCAGCTCGCGCTGCTTCTCCAGCAGGAACTGCCGCACCTCCGGCAATGCGGAGACGACGGAGGTGAACATGGAGATCTCGGGCAGCCGGATCTCCTCGGAGACATCCGCGCCATTCAGCATCATCCGCTGGACGCCGTCGGAGGAATAGTCGATGTCCACCTGAATCTGCGGAAGCAGCGCGGGGACGCATGACAGATCCTCCGCGCTCACCCCGGATCGGAGGCAGTACAGCGCCACCGTGCGGTAGATGGCGCCGGTGTCCACATAGACGAAGCCCAGTCTCTGGGCCGCCTGCCGGGCCAGCGTGCTCTTCCCCGCCCCGGAGGGGCCGTCGATGGCAATGCTGATTTGATTCATGCTTCATCCTTCCCTTCTGCGGCGTCCGTCGCCGCATGAAGTCCCGCCACATATCCCGTGGCCCAGGCAATCTGCAAATTAAAGCCGCCGGTGTAGGCGTCCACATCCAGCACCTCCCCGGCCAGGTAGAGGCCGGAGCAGCGCTTGGAGGCCATGGTGGAGGGATTCACCTCCCCGACCTTGACCCCGCCGCTGGTGATAATGGCCTCCTCCACAGGGCGGGGGCCCCGGATGGACACGTCAAAGCGCTTGACCGTCTCCAGCAGCGCGCGGCGCTGGGCGCGGCTGACGTCGTGAACGCGGGTGTCGGCGGGAATTCCCGTCCGGGAGAGCACCACCGGGATCATCAGCCGGGGCAGCAGCGCCCCCAGGACGTTGCCGATCTCCCGATTGGGATTATCCCCAAAATCCCGCAGGATACGCTCATCCAGCTTTTTTTCGTCCAGGGCGGGCTTGAGATCGACGGAGACGGTGTAGTGCTCCCGCTCAAACTCCCGCATATGGGCGCTGGCGCTGAGGATCACCGGGCCGGACAGGCCGAAATGGGTGAACAGCAGCTCCCCAAAGGCCTGATAGATCACTTTGTTCTTCCAATTTCGCACCTTGATTTCAATATTTCTGAGGGACAGGCCCTGCATTTTTGCGCAGTCCTCGCCCTCCTCCACCAGCGGGATCAGGGACGGCTTGGGGGATACGACCGTATGCCCCACCTCCGCGCACAGCCGATAGCCATCACCGGTTGATCCGGTGGCCGGATAGGAGCATCCTCCGGTGGCAAGGACGACGCGATCCGCCCGCAGTGTGCCCCCGTCCTCCAGCTTCACGCCGGAGATTCGGCCCGCCTGCGTCAGCAGCGCAGTCACCCTGCCGTGGACAAGCTCCACCCGATGGCGGCGCAGGGCGTAATACAGCGCGTCAATGACGTCGGCGGCGCGGTCAGAGACGGGAAAGACCCGGTTTCCCCGCTCCGTCTTGAGGGGGACGCCAAGATCGGTAAAGAGCGCCATCGTCCGTTCCGGCGGAAAGCCACGGAGGGCGCTGTACAAAAACTTCCCGTTGCGGGGCACGTTTTGCAGCGCCTCATCGGCAGAGCAGTTGTTGGTCAGGTTGCACCGGCCTTTGCCGGTGATATAGAGCTTGCGCCCCACCTTCTCATTGCGCTCCACCAGGGTGACCCTGGCCCCTGCGCAGGACGCCTGATACGCCGCCTGCATCCCGGCGGCACCCCCGCCGATGACAAGCACATGGACGCGCTGACCCGACGGGGCGCGGTTCGATGCGGTCAATCCTGTTCCTCCACGTTGTCGTACACGTCGTATTCCTTCCAGATCTGCTCCAGCTTGCGGAAGGTGGACTCCACCTGCTCGTTGCGCTTGCGGCTCACCGCCACGATCAGGGCGTTGACCAGGCTCAGCGGCGCCACAAGGGAGTCGACAAAGGAGGCCATATCACTCTTGGCATAGAGGGAGGTGTCCGCAATGGCGGCCAGAGGCGAGACCTCGCTGTCCGTGATGGCGATGACCGTGGCAGCCTGAGCCTTGGCGTACTGCATC
>JAFVAS010000319.1 GCA_017480395.1 Oscillospiraceae bacterium
GCGGGCAGTATCCCATGCGCTGGGCCCCCGCTGCGGCGGAGGAGCACTCCCCGGCGGAGGAGACCTCGGCGCGCCTGCTGGAGCTGGGCTTCCCCGCCGATGTGCTGGAGGACATGAGCCCAGAGGACGTCTCCGCCTGCGAAGGGGCCCTGCGGGTGGTGGCGGAGCGGAGCGCTTCCTCCGATCTGCCGGAGCTGCGCATCACCACCATCGCGGTGGAGCTGCCCGGGACGGAATCCCGGTGGCGGATCATCCACCACTTTGTGTGGGCATCCAATCCGGACTTTTTCGGCACGGAGGCCATCCGCCTCACCCCCGCCCCGCAGAATGACGACGCCTGGACGATGGAGGGGGAGGTCACCGGTCGGCTGCTCTGTGACCGGGATGGTGCAACCGAAGCCGCGCCCTGCTTTACCCTGGGAACGGAGACCGTGACCGCCGACTCCATCTTCTGGGGCGAACAGACCACCACCAGCACCTGGGCCACCTTTTCCCTCCCCGGGGATGCTCAGCGGCCCCGGGGCTACCTCGCCTACACCGCCCGGGACGCCTCGGGTCAAAGCAGCTTTCTCGGCTCCTGGATCAGCTACACCCACCAATGCAGCCGATTGCGCTATCCGGCAATCACCGCCCAGGAGGCGCTGCAATCGGGCATCGGCGGGAGCGGCGGCGGCTTTGCCACCGTATGGGCCTCCCTTCAGCTGGATCCCCGCCCGGACAATGCGAAATCTATGGATTAAAGGGACAAAAAACAGACCCGGCTCAACTGAGCCGGGTCTGTATCTCTTTCTGTGTGTCCTTCCGGGGCGAATCACAGCGTAAGCCAGGGGCGCTGGGCCCGGATCGGGGCGACCTCCTCCAGGGGAACGTCCAGCAGGATCAGCGCCTCCTCACCGCCCGCCGCGTAGCGCAGGCTCCCGTCCGGCCCGGCCAGCAGGGATTCCCCGGCGAAGACCAGCGCTCCCTCCGGCCCCACCCGGTTGCACATGGCGACAAAGGCCGTATTCTGAAAGGCCTGCACCCGCACCTCCCAGGCGAACAGCTCCAGCGGTTCGCTCGTCAGATTCGCGGTGGGGATCAGCACCAGCTCCGCCCCCTGGGCGGCGCAGGACCGGATGCCGTCGGGGAGGTGGCGGTCAAAGCAGATGACGATGCCGAATTTGCCGAAGGGAGTGTCATACACCTTGAACCCGTCGTCGGAGGGGGTGTAGTAGTCCTGCTCATAAAAATATTCCGCCTGGGCGATGTGCACCATCTTGGACACCCCCAGCACCTCCCCCCGGTCATCGATCATCAGGGAGGCGTCGTAGGACACCCCGTCCAGATCGAGATAGACGTTGGGGGATGCGTATAGGGAAAGCTCTTTACATGCGTTGCGAATTGCCAGAATTTCCGGGCTGTCCAGGGTCAGTTTCCAGCGCCGGGCATCCCGCCCCGGGTACTGGGGGAAAAAGGGGGAGAGCTGCACCTCCGGGAAGAGGATCAGGTCGGCTCCCCCGTCCCGGGCCGCACGCATGGCCGCCAGCGTGCGCTCCAGGTTGTCGGCGGTGGTCTCCCCCATGCGCATCTGCGCCATGGCAAGTCGGATCGACACGGCTCAGTCCTTCCCCGGCTCGGCCAGCCCCACGGCCTCCAGGGCCTGGCGCAGGTCGGCGATGATGTCCTCCGCGTCCTCAATGCCCACCGAGAAGCGGAAGAAGCCGTTGTGGAACCGCTCCGGGAAGAGATACTGCCGCTCGTCGTCCTCCCCGAGGAAGACGATCAGGCTCTCATCATGGCCCAGGCTGACGGCGGAGGTGATGACCTTCAGGTGGGAGACAAAGGCGTTGTGGGTGTCGTGATCCGCCCGAAGCCCGAAGGACAGGACGCCGCCGAAGCCGGGGGCCATCTGGGTTTTGGCAACGGCGTGGCCCGGGTCGCTCTCCAGGCCCGGATAGGCCACAAAGCTGACCCCCGGCTGCCGCTCCAGCCACCGGGCCACCGTCAGGGCGTTTTCGTTGTGCTGGCGCATCCGCAGGGGGAGTGTGACGGAGCCCCGCATGATGAGCCAGGCGTTAAAGGGGGAGATCGTCGCCCCCAGATTGACCTGGCTCTGGGCCCGGATCTGATCCAGATACTCGGTTTTCCCCACGATGGCGCCGCCCATGGCGTCGCCGTGACCGTTGATGTATTTGGTCAGGCTCTCCACGCTGAAATCCGCCCCCAGCTCGATGGGCCGCTGATTGAAGGGGGAGGCAAAGGTGTTGTCCACGCTGAGCAGTGCCCCGTTCCTGTGGGCGATGTCGGCGATGGCCCGGATGTCAGAGACCATCAGGGTGGGGTTGCCCGGCGTCTCGATGTGGATCAGCCGGGTGTTGGGCCGGATGGCGGCCTCCACATTCCTCGGATCGGTGGTGTCCACCAGGGTGGTCTCCACCCCGAACTTGTTGTTGAACAGCTCGTTGAGCAGCCGGTAGGCGGCGATGTAGGTGACGCTGGAGAATACGACGTGATCCCCCTGCTTCAGCAGGGCAAAGAACAGGCCGCTGAGGGCCGCCACGCCGGAGGCCAGCACCACGCAGTCCTCCCCGCCCTCCAGCACGGCCAGCTTTTCCTGCAAATACCGCTGATTGGCGCCGCCGTTGCGGGTATAGATATTCTCCTCGGAGGCAGACCAGTTCATGGCTGAGGGGTCATAGGGCAGGGCGTAGCTGTTTGCCATGGTGATGGGGCGTTTGATGGCTCCGCTGTCCTGGTCGATGTCATTTCCGGTGTGAACCGCCCGGGTGGCAAAGCCATACTCCGGGCCGAAGGTGTGGGTTCCCATATTGTTTCTTCCTCCGTAACTTCCAATCTTGGTTGATGGGATGATTATAGCACAGAGGGCGAAATTAAAAAAATAGATATTCTGAATGGGTCGTAATAAATTAAATCTATAAATATCTGCACGGCAAAACCCCGCCTCTCCCCTCGGGAGAGACGGGGTTTGCTGATTCGATGGAGGGGGATCAGCTGAAGGAGATCAGCTCGGACATGGTGCAGTTGACCTCGCCGTTGTAGGTCATGAAGTAATCCTCGATGAAGTCGGCGGCAAAGGCCCGGGCCTTGGCCTCCTCCCGGGGGCCGGGCTTGTTGTTCAGGTCATAGTGGAAGAAATAGGAGCCGGGCTTGACGCTGCCATCCCCCATGCGATAGCCCACCGCGTCGCAGACGTCCGCGGGCGGGATGTCCTTGCCCTTGGGGCCGGGCATGAAGAACTTGGGGGGCTTGACGCCCAGATCGTAACCGGCAGGGCCGGTCTCCTTGCCGCCGCAGCAGAACTTACCCACCACCTTGACGCTGTTGGTCTGGAGGTAGAGCTTCAGGGTCTCCAGCACGGGCTGCGCCTCGCCGGAGCCGTAGAACCCGCCGCCATAGGTGGAGAACACGATGCCCAGGGGCCGGGAATCCTCCGCCCGCAGGATGCCGGAGTAGGGGGGCTGATTGCGGCGCCAGACATGGTCGGGCTTATAGGCGGGGGCCGCGCCATCGCCCTTCTTCTCGTCCAGGTTGGTCTGCACCTCTTGCTCCAGCTTGCCGCCGGCACCGGCGCTCAGCGCCTTGATGACGGGCTGAATGGGGGCGCCGCCCACGATGGGGCTGCCCAGCAGGATGGCGTCGTAGTCATCGAAGTAGAGCTTATCCTGCCACTGCTCCCAATTCATCTTGTTCAACAGGCGGCAGAAGGTGACATCCCAGCCATATTCCTCA
>JAFVAS010000320.1 GCA_017480395.1 Oscillospiraceae bacterium
AAGCTGGTGACGATCTTGTCCCGCCCCTCGCGCAGCTCCATATAGGGGGAGACCACCACAAAACGGGTGGTGTTCTCCACATTGTCGTTGATGGCCTCGGCCAGAATCTCCAGGCCGTAGAGGTCGGCGCTCCGGGCGGAGCAGATGGCGGCCTTGCTCCTGTCGCCGCTGCCGGCCACCATCATGGCGCTGCCGGCGGTGTCCGCCTGGGGCACCCGGCGCCAGGCGGGGTGCTCGTTCAGATAGCGCTCGCACTGGAAGAGCCCCTGCTCGTGGGAGTAGACCGTCTGAATGTCCTCCAGCGCCGTGCCGGGCAGGGCCATCAGGCAATGGGTCACCCGCACCGTGGTCTCCCCCACGATGAAGCAGTCATACTCCGTCAGCAGGTCGAAGATCTGCCGGATCGCGCCGGAGGTGGTGTTCTCGATGGGGAGCACACCGTAATCCGCCGCGCCGCTGCGGACGGCGGCAAAGACATCCTCAAACTGCTTCAGCCCAACGGCCCCCACCTCGGGGCCGAAGAAATTCATGCAGGCCACCTCGCTGTAAGCCCCCGGCTCCCCCTGGTAGACCACCCGGGGGGCGTCAATATGCGGGCGCAGACGGGCCAGATTCTCCTGAATGCGGGCGTACTCCGGGGTCTCCCCCTCCCGCACCAGGCGGCGCTGCTGCCGCCGGGAGATGCCCATAATGGTCTCATAGAGCAGGGTGATGTCGGTCATCAGCTCTTTATTTTGCAGGCTGTCCAGCTTCTGGGCGATGACCTCCCGCTCCCGGGAGGAGTCCAACACCGGCATGCCCACGCCCTTTTTGTACTCCCCCACCTGCTGGGTGATGGCCATGCGCCGCTCAAACAGGCCGACGATCTGGCGGTCCACCTCGTCGATGGCGCCGCGCAGCTGATCCAGTTGGCTCACAGGGCAGCACCTCCTTCCAGCACTTCACAGGCGGCCAGGGCGGCCGCCGCCTCGATGACCGGCACCGCCCGGTGCACCACGCAGGGGTCGTGACGGCCGGTGATCTCCAGGGTCTCATCGGTGTGCCGGGACAGGCTGACCGTCCGCTGGGGCAGGGAGATGGAGGGCGTCGGGCGCAGAGCGGCCTCGAACACCACGGGCATCCCGTTGGTGATGCCGCCGTTGATTCCGCCGGAGTGGTTGGTCTCGGTGACGACCCGATCCCCCTCCATCCGCAGGGGGTCGTTGTAGACGCTGCCCCGCATGGCGGCGCAGTCAAACCCCACTCCGAAGCCCACGGCCTTCACCGCAGGCACGGCAAAGAGGTGGCGGCTCAAAATCCCCTCAACGTTGCAGTCAAAGTCCGGGGCCCCCAGCCCGACGGGCAGGCCCAGGATGGCGCACTCGATGACGCCCCCCACGCTGTCCCCCTCGGTCCTGGCCCGCAGGATGGCCTCCTGCATCTCCTGTCCCCGCACCTCGTCCAGGGTGGGAAAGTCGCGCCGGGCCAGTTCGTCAAAGAGGGCCGGAGACAGCGCCGTGTCCAGGAAGCTGCCCTCCCGAATGCCCTCGATCTGCCGGATGTGGGCCCCGACGGAGACGCCCCGGCGGGCCAGAATCTGCTTGGCCACCGCCCCGGCAAACACCAGAGGCGCGGTGAGCCGTCCGGAGAAATGGCCGCCGCCCCGGTAATCGTTGCAGCCGTCATAGCGCACGCTGCCGGCAAAGTCTCCGTGGCCGGGCCGGGGAAGATCCCGCAGCCTGGCGTAGTCCCCGGAGTGCTGGTCGGAGTTGCGGATGATGGCGCACAGGGGGGTGCCGGTGGTTCTGCCCTCAAAGACGCCGGACAATATCTCGGGCACATCGGCCTCCCGGCGGGCGGTGGACAGGGCGCTCTTTCCCGGGGCGCGGCGGGCAAGCTCAAAGGCGATCTGCTCCAGATCCAGCGCCAGGCCGGAGGGCACCCCCTCCAGCACCACGCCGATGGCGGTTCCGTGGGACTCGCCGAAAATCATGTGTTTCATGGTCTCATATCCTCTCGATCTTGCCCCCCAGGGCCTCATAGTCCGCCCAGAAGTCGGGGTAGGATTTGGCGACGCACTCCGCGCCGTCGATGACCACCGCTCCATCGGCGCGCATGGCGGCCACGGCCAGCATCATGGCGATGCGGTGGTCGTTGCAGGCGCTGACCCGTCCGCCATGGAGGGAATCCACCCCCCGGATGGTCAGAAAGTCCGGCCCCTCCGCGATGTCCGCCCCCAGGGCGGAGAGCTGGGCGGTCACGGTCTCCAGCCGGTCGCTCTCCTTCATGCGCAGGCGGGCGGCCCCCACAATGCGGGTGATCTCCCCGCCGCGCAGAGCGGCGGCGGCGGCCAGGGGCGGCACCAGGTCGGGGCACTCCCGCACGTCCAGCACCGCCTCGCCGGGCTGTGCCAGCTGTGCACAGAAGTCCAGGATGATCCGATCCCCCTGGAGGGAGTCGGGGTTCAGCCCCCCGATCTCCACCTGTGCCCCCAGGACGTTGGCCGCGCAGAAGAATCCCGCCTGGGAGTAATCGCTCTCCACGGCGGCGCAGATGGGCTGATAGCGCTGGTTTCCGGGGATGAACCAGCCGTTGGGCCCCTCGGTGACGGTGATGCCGCTGTTCCGCAGGGCCTCCAGCGTCATATCCACATAGCCCCGGGATTCCAGGGGGGTGGTCAGGGTCAGGGTGGAGTCCCCCTCCAGCAGGGGCAGGGCGTAGAGCAGGCCGGTGACAAACTGGGAGGAGATGTTGCCCGCCAGGGCAAATTCCCCGCTTTGGAGGGTTCCCTCGATCACGATCTCGCCGCTCCGGCGCACAAACCGGATGCCCCGCTGGGCAAACAGCGCCTCATAGGGGTCCTGGGGCCGCTCCAGCAGACGCCCGCGCCCCACGAACCGGCCTCCCCCCGCCACGGCCAGGGCCACGGGGATCAGAAAGCGCAGGGTGGAGCCGGACTCGCCGCAGTCCAGCCGGGGGAGCTCCCCCGCCGTTCTGCGTCCGCCGATGCCGCGCACCACGCTGCCGTCCGATGCAGCCTGGGCCCCCAGCGCCCGCATACAGCCCAGGGTGGCGGCGATGTCCTGGGAGAGGGCGACGTTTTGCAGGCGGCTCTCCCCCTCCGCCAGCGCCGCGGCGAGGATGAGGCGGTGGGCCTGGCTCTTGGAGGGGGGCGGCGTGATTCTGCCCCTCAGCGGGGCGGGAGTGATTCTGATCTTCATCGCTTAATACGCCTTTCCCTCCAACAGGTGCAGCACCCGGGTCTTGTCCAGCCGCAGGGGCCGAACCTGCCCGATCCGCTCCAGCAGGATCACGGTGATCTCGTCCCCCGCCCCCTTCTTGTCCAGGCCGATGGCGGCGGCATAATCCTCCACAGCGCACGGAATCTCGGTGGGCAGGTCATACAGGGCGACCGCCGCGCGAATCCGCTCAGCCTCCTCCGCCGGGGGCAGGCCAAAGGCACCGCCCACCCGGGCCGCCATGACCATGCCGGCCCCCACCGCCTGGCCGTGGGAATAGGTCTCGTAGTGATAGGCCTTCTCATAGGCGTGGCCGAAGGTGTGGCCGAAGTTGAGGATCATCCGCTCCCCGGTGTCCCGCTCGTCGGCGGCGACCACGTCGGCCTTGATGGCGCAGCAGGTGGCCAGCACCTCCTCAATGTGGGCCATGACCCCGGGGCGGCCGCCGTAGGAGACCAGCGCGTCAAAGAAGGCGGCATCCCGGATGCAGCCGTATTTCAGCACCTCCGCCATGCCGTCGCAGAAGATGCGATCCGTCAGGGTGTCCAGCACATCGGGGTCCATCAGCACCAGCCGGGGCTGCCAGAAGGCACCGGCCAGGTTTTTGCCCGCCTCCAGGTCGATGGCCACCTTCCCCCCGACGGAGGAATCCACCTGGGCCAGGAGGGTGGTGGGGATCTGGACAAAGTCCACCCCCCGCAGGATGGTGGCGGCGGCAAAGCCCGCCAGATCCCCCACCACGCCGCCGCCCAGGGCGACCACCGCGTCGGTGCGGGTCAGGCCGAAGGCCATAAAGTCCTCGTAGAGGCGGCCCAGCATGTGAATGTTCTTGGAGCTCTCCCCCGCCGGGACGGTGAACACCGCCACCGCAAAGCCCGCGGCCCGCAGGCTCTCCTCCAGGCGGGCGGCGTAGAGGGGGCCGACATTGGAGTCGGTCACCACCGCCAGCTTCTTCGCCCGGGGCAGCACGGCGCGGCAATGCTCCCCGGCGCGGCCCAGCAGACCGCCCTCGATCAGAATGTCATAGGCGCGCTCCCCCAGAGGGACGTTCAGTTTCTTCATGGGACACCTCTTTTTTACTGCACCAGGGTCTTCCCGGTCAGGTTGGTCAGCGCCCGCACCTTCTCCATCAGGGTGTCGAACTGGGCGGGGGTCAGGCTCTGCTGGCCGTCGCACTTGGCGTGGGGCGGATCGTTGTGCACCTCGATGCTGCGGCCGTCGCACCCGGCGGCCACCGCCGCACAGGTCAGGGGCTCCACCAGCCAGGCATAGCCGCCGGAGTGGCTGGGGTCGATGATGACGGGCAGATGGCTCATCCGCTTGATGGCGGGGATGGCGGAGATGTCCAGGGTGTTGCGGGTGTACTTCTCAAAGGTGCGGATGCCCCGCTCGCAGAGGATGACGTTCTCGTTGCCCCCGGCCATGATATACTCCGCGGACATGATCCACTCCTCATAGGAGTTGGCCAGCCCCCGCTTGAGCAGGATGGGCTTGGACATTTTGCCCACCTCCTTGAGCAGGTCGAAGTTCTGCATGTTCCGGGCCCCGATCTGCACCAGATCCACCTTCTCCTCAAAGAGGTCGCAGTATTGAGGGCCCATCAGCTCGGTGACGATGGGCATGCCGGTCTCCGCCTTGGCCTCCAGCAGCAGCTTGAGGCCCTCCACCCACATGCCCTGGAAGGAGTAGGGGGAGGTGCGGGGCTTGAAGGCGCCGCCCCGGAGCATGGCCGCGCCGCTGCGCTGCACGTCCTGGGCGATGCCGATGATCTGTTCCTCGCTCTCCACGCTGCAGGGCCCGGCCATGACGGCGAAGTTTCCCCCGCCCACTTTGATGCCGTTGACGTCCACCACCGTGTCCTCCGGGTGGAACTTGCGGTTGGCCTTTTTATAGGGCTCCTGCACCCG
>JAFVAS010000321.1 GCA_017480395.1 Oscillospiraceae bacterium
CACATGATCCGCCGCCCGGGGCCCCACCGCGTCGGGGGTGACAAAGCGGTTGCCCAGCCCCACCACCAGGGCGCTCTCCGTCCCCGGGGGAATCACCTGCTCCAGCAGCTCCCCCACCGCCGCCACCGCCCGGGGAAAGGCGTCTGCCCCGGCGGAGCGGTAGGCCCGCAGATCCAGGGTGAGGTAGCGCCCCATGGGCTTGCCCACCTCCCGGGCTCCCGCCGGGGTGGTGATGTCCACCCGTGTCACCGGGAAACCGTGGCGCTCCTCCTCCCGGCTCTCCACCCCCTCCGGCAGGGCTCCGGCGTCCCCCAGGGCGGCCTCCAGGGCCAGATCGGTGCGCGGCTGCGCCATGTTCTGCTCCTCCCTCCGGCGGGCAGCCACTATATCTTGTAGCGGCCCCGCCCGTGCTGTCACCAGTATTTGCGATGGGGCAAAAAACATGTAAACCAGGCCAATTTTTTTCAAAAAAGGCGTTGCTTTTTCGAGGGGAAGATGATAAAATACATATTCGCACGGGTATATTGTGCGCTGTTTTGTGCGCGCAAATCGAGAAAAGAGGAGGTGTTTGGTTTGCCCAATATCAAGTCCGCCAAGAAGCGCGTTCTGGTCATCAACACCAAGACCGCTCAGAACCGCTCCGCCAAGTCTGCGCTGAAGACTCAATTGAAGAAGTTTGACGCTGTCGTGGCCGATGGCACCAAGCCCGAGGCTGAGGCCGCCTACAAGACGGCTGTCAAGGCCGTTGACAAGGCCGCCGCCAAGGGGCTGATCCATCCCAACAAGGCCGCCCGCAAGAAGAGCCAGCTGACCATCAAGCTGAACGCGATCGCCGAATGATCCCTCTTCGCGGAATGTAACGCGTGTAATAAACCGTCTGTCTTTGCGCAGGCGGTTTTTTACTGGACATTTTCTCGCTTGTGTCCCAATGGCCGCGCCGGGGCCGCAAGTTTCGGTTGTATTTTCCGGGCCTATTCGCTATAATGGCTGTACCGCTGTGCGCCGCCCGGGCGCAAAACGCGGCACAAGGAAAGGGGGCGAGACGTTTGCCATCGACAAAACAGAATAAGCGCAGCCGCCTCTCCTCCCGCCCCGCCCGGATCGTGATGGAGATGGTGCAGGTCTTCTTCCGGCACTATGTGCTGCGCACCGCCGCGCAGATGAGCTATTACCTGCTCTTCTCGCTGTTTCCGCTGCTGATGATCTTCGTCAGCCTGGTGGGCCTGCTCCAGCTGAATGTGGACCACGTCATGTCGGTGATGCACCTGCTGGTGGACCGCTTCGGCAATATGGATATGCTGATCGACTATGTGACCTATGTCATCCGCAACGAGACCCCGGCCCTGCTCTGGGCGGGGGTGGTCATGTCGGTGTTTGCCAGCAGCGCCGCCTTCCGCGGCCTGATGATCGTCACGGGAGAGATCGTCGGGCGGCCCGCCTTTGGGCCGGTGATGCAGTTTTTCGTCAGCCTGGTCATGAGCGTGGTGCTGCTGTTCACCATCTTCGCCCTGCTGCTGGCCACCGTCACCGGGCAGTGGTTCCTGTCCTTCTGCGTGGATGTCCTCCACCTCACCGGGGTGCCCATGGCCTGGCGCTGGCTTCGGTTCCCGGTGATGTTCGCCCTCTGTATCCTGGCCCTGACCGCCCTCTACCGGGTGAGCCTGAGCAAAAAGGCCACCCCCGGCAGCCGCGCCTGGCCCGGGGCCGTGGGGGCCAGCGTCGCCCTCATCATCGCCACCGGCGTCTTCAGCGCCTTCATCTCCCTGTCCTCCCGCTACTCCATGATCTATGGCTCCCTGGCCGGGATCGTCATTCTGCTGCTGTGGTTCTTCCTGTGCTCCAACATCCTGGTGCTGGGCAACGTCTTCAACTACGCCCTGTGGCACACCAGCCAGGCCCGGGTGGAGGAGCCCACCATCTCCTTCACGCTGCCCAAGCATCTGCTCAAATAGGCCCGCCCACGCCGCCGCCCCACTTCCCTCGGGGCGGCGTTTAATTTTCCTTGTCTTTTCCCGGCGGGTCCGATATAATATCATATTGGACAAAAAAGAAAAACCGCCGCTGCGCGGCGAAAGGATGATTTCATATGAAGCTCGGCATCGTCGGCCTTCCCAACGTGGGGAAGAGCACGCTGTTCAACGCCATCACCTCCACCAAAAATGCCCAGGCCGCCAACTATCCCTTCTGCACCATCGAGCCCAACTCCGGCGTCGTCCCGGTGCCCGACGAGCGGCTGGACAAGCTGTGCGAGATCTGGAATCCCGACAAGCGCACCCCCGCCGTGGTGGAGTTTGTGGACATCGCCGGACTGGTCAAGGGCGCCAGCCAGGGCGCCGGACTGGGCAACAAGTTCCTGGGCCACATCCGCGCCTGCGAGGCCATCATCCATGTGGTGCGCTGCTTTGACGACGACAACATCATCCATGTGGTGGAGGACGCCACCAAGCCGGTGGCCGTGGACCCGGAGGGGGACATGGAGACCATCGACACCGAGCTGATCCTCGCCGACCTGGAGCTGGTGCAGAACCGCATCGCCCGCATCACCAAAACCGCCAAGAGCGGCAACAAGACCGCCGCCGCGGAGCTGGCCTGGCTGGAGGCGCTGTGCGCCCACCTGGGCGAGGGGCGCAGCGCCCGCACCTTCGCCTTTGACGCCGGGGACGACGCCCAGGCCGCCGCCCGGCGGGAGATGGGCCTGCTCTCCGACAAGCCCATCATCTACGCCTGCAACATGGATGACGACGGGGTGGCCGATCCCGACGCCAACCCCTACTATCAGATCGTCCACACCCGCGCCGAGGCGGAGGGGGCCCAGGTGATCCCCATCTGCGCCAAGACCGAGGAGGAGCTGGCCGAGCTGGACGCCGACGACCGGGCCATGTTCATGGAGGATCTGGGCCTGACCGAGTCCGGCCTGGACCGCCTGATCCGCGCCAGCTATGCCCTGCTGGGCCTCATCAGCTTCCTGACCGACGGCAAGAAGGAGTGCCGCGCCTGGACCATCACCCAGGGCACCAAGGCCCCCCAGGCCGCGGGCAAGATCCACTCCGACTTCGAGCGGGGCTTCATCCGCGCCCAGGTCATCGGCTTCGACACCCTGGCCGACTGCGGCTTCGACTATGCCGCCGTCCGCTCCAAGGGCCTCCAGCGCACCGAGGGCAAGGATTACGTCGTCCGCGACGGGGACATCATCGAGTTCCTCTTCAACGTCTGACGGGCGAAACCGGGTGAAAATTCCATGAAATCCCGCTGAAATTTTGGGGATTCCCTTGCCCTGCGCCAAAACCTGTGTTACACTTTTCTCGTCGGCGGGTTGTGCCGAGCGGCCCGCAATTCTGAATTTGAACCAACAGGAGGCATCCAAATGGGACGTGCACAGGATTTATTTGACAGCGCAGTCAAGAGCTACGATCAGGCCATCTCCATGATCCGCGACATGGACGAGGTCTACCAGGCCGCCATGAACCAGGCCGACCCCAGCCGCAAGGGCTATGACACCAAGATCACCCTGGCCCAGTTCGACTGGATCTTGCAGGCCATTCTGCTCAACGCCGCCCTGAGCGACGGCAACTTCGACCGGCTGGAGCAGCAGTTTGTGGACAAGATCACCGACTATGGCGACCTGATGGCCTACATCCGCAAGAAGACCAACGGCCAGCTGGATCTCTCCTGGGCGGCCATCGCCGGCGTCGACCGCGGCACCCAGCAGAAGCTGATGGATCTGCTGCCCGACATCATGAACGAGACCTGCGACAGCTTTGTCGGCCCCCTGGCCGCGGTGGACAACGCTGTGGACTCCGTGGACTTCCTGGATCGGCTGACCCGTCTCATCGGCGAGATCGCCTATTACCTCAGCGCGGTGGACGGCACCGTGGAGACGCGGGAGGCCAACGCCTGCGGCGATATGGCCCACACCCTCTTCATGGCCCGCTGGAACCGCCTGAAGCGCTGAAGCCCGACCCCACTCCCCCGGCGCAGCAAAACTGCGCCGGGGATATTTTCCTCTTTTGTGAAAAAAGGCTTGACATTTTGGATTTGTGTC
>JAFVAS010000322.1 GCA_017480395.1 Oscillospiraceae bacterium
AGCGGTAGATGTTGTCGATGAACAGCAGCACGTCCTGGTGCTCCTTGTCCCGGAAATACTCCGCCATGGTCAGGCCGCTCATGGCCACCCGCATACGGGCTCCGGGGGACTCATTCATCTGGCCAAAGACCAGGGCGGTCTTCTGGCTGACCCCGGACTCATTCATCTACGTCCAGAGGTCGTTGCCCTCCCGGGTGCGCTCCCCCACGCCGGTGAAAATGGAGTAGCCGCCGTGCTCGGTGGCCACGTTGGTGATGAGCTCCTGGATCAGCACGGTCTTTCCCACGCCGGCGCCGCCGAACAGGCCGATCTTACCGCCCTTGGCGTAGGGGCACAGCAGGTCGATGACCTTGATGCCGGTCTCCAGAATCTCCACCGCAGGGCTCTGGTCGGCGAAGGACGGAGCCTGCCGGTGGATGGGCCAGCGCTGGGCGTCGGCGGGGATGGGCTCCCCTCCGTCGATGGGCTCGCCCAGCACGTTGAACATCCGGCCCAGGGTCTGTTCCCCCACGGGGACGGTGATGAAGTCGCCGGTGGCGGAGACGGTCATATCCCGGGCCAGGCCCTCGGCGGCGTCCAGCAGGATGCAGCGCACCTGCCGTCCGCCCAGATGCTTGGCTACCTCCATCACCATCGTGCGGCCCTCCACCTCGACGGACAGGGCCTCCTTGATGCGGGGGAGGTAGTCATCCTCAAAAATGACATCTACGACAGGTCCGATGACCTGCGAGATTTTTCCTTGTTTCATGTTTGCCTCCTGTTGCGCTCGCGCCCTCATTCCTGGGCGGCGGCGCCGCTGATGACCTCGGTGATCTCCGTGGTGATCTGGCTCTGCCGCACCCGGTTATACTCCAGGGAGAGGGCGGAGACGATGGCCCTGGCGTTGTCGGTGGCGGAATCCATGGCGGTCATCCGGGCGTTCTGCTCGGCGGCGTAGGACTCCACCATCGCGCCATAGAGCATGCCCTTGACGTAGTTGGGGATGATCTTGTGGAGCACCACCTCGGGGGACGGCTCAAAGACGTCGAGATACCGCTCGCTGTCCTCCACAATATTGGAGGGGAACATCTGGCCCCGGAGGGGAAGCAGCTGGATCATCTCGGTGTTGGCGGTCAGGGCGTTCTTCATCCGGGTATAGACCACATGCACGGCGTCCAGCTCACCGCTCAGAAACAGCTCGATCACATGGTCGGCCAGCTCCCGGGCCAGCCAGAGGCTGGGGGTTCCGGCGGAGTAGCAGAAGGGCTCATCCATGCGGAAGCGCAGCTCCGGGTGGCGCTCAAAATGGTTCTTGCCCGACTTGCCGATGCAGAAGATGACGTCATAGGGCGATTTTTTCAGCTCCTCCTCGGCGGCGCGGCAGACGTTGTGGTTGTATGCGCCGGCCAGGCCCTTGTCGGAGGTGATGATGATATAGCCGTGGCGCACCTCGTCCTCGGGAATCTCCTTGTCGGTGGCGAAAAACCGCTCGTTGGACAGGTCGGTGTGGAGAATGATCTTTGCGATGGCCCGCTGAAGGGAGTCGAAATAGGGGCCGGTCTCCTCCAGCGCCTTTCGGGCCTTCTTCAGCTTGGAGGAGGCCATCAGGTACATGGCGTTGGTGATCTTGATGGTCTTCTGCACGCTGGCGATCCGGTTGCGGATCTCTCTCATGCTCTCCATGCGCTCACCTGCTCTTGTACTGCTTCACCGCGTCCACAATGCGCTCCCGCAGCTTGTCGCTCAGCCGGCCGGTGTTGTTCAGCTCGTTGAGAATTTCGGGGAAGCGCTCCTCCAGGAAGGGCAGGATCTCCTGCTTGAAGGCGGCGATCTGATCGTCGCTCATGCCCACCAGCTGCCGCGCGGCGGCGGCGACCAGCAGCACCACCTGATGGGCCATGCTCATGGGGTGGTAGAGGGGCTGCTTGAGCAGCTGATACAGGCCCCGGCCATACTCCAGGGTGGCGCGGGTGGCGTCGTCCAGGTCGGAGGAGAACTGGGTGAAGGACTCCATCTCCCGGTACTGGGCCAGGTCGATACGCAGGGTGCCGGAGGCGGACTTCATGGCCTTGGTCTGGGCCTTGCCGCCCACACGGGAGACGGACAGGCCGACGTTGACCGCAGGCCGCTGGCCGGAGTGGAACAGCTCCGTCTCCAGGAAGATCTGGCCGTCGGTGATGGAGATGACGTAGGTGGGAATATAGGAGGAGACGTCGCCCGCCTGGGTATCGATGATGGGCCGGGCGGTCATGGCGCCGCCGCCGTACTCCTCGGAGCGGCGGCACGCCCGCTCCAGCAGACGGGAGTGAAGGTAAAAGACGTCGCCGGGATAGGCCTCCCGTCCGGGGGGGCGCTTGAGCAGCAGCGAGATGGCCCGGTAGGCCTGGGCGTGCTTGGACAGGTCGTCATAGATGATGAGCACATCCTTGCCGGAGTCCATAAAGTGCTCGCCGATGGCGGCGCCGGAGTAGGGGGCAATATATTGCAGCGTGGCGGAGTCCGCGGCGGTGGCCACCACCACCACGGAGTAATCCATGGCCCCGTGCTGCTTCAGGGTGTTGACGATCTGGGCGACGGTGGAGGCCTTCTGGCCGATGGCGACGTAGATGCAGATCACGTCCTGGCCCTTCTGGTTCAGGATGGCGTCCACGGCCAGGGCGGTCTTGCCGGTCTGACGGTCGCCGATGATCAGCTCCCGCTGGCCCCGCCCGATGGGGAACATGGAGTCGATGGCCAGGATGCCGGTCTGGAGGGGGACGTTGACCTCCTTGCGGGCGATGACGCCGGGGGCCTTGTACTCGATGGGGCGATAGTCGCCGCCCTTGATGGAGGGGCCGCCGTCGATGGGGGCGCCCAGGGCGTTGACCACCCGGCCGAGAATGTCGTCGCTGACGGCAATGCCGGCGCTCTTTTCCGTGCGCA
>JAFVAS010000323.1 GCA_017480395.1 Oscillospiraceae bacterium
TCATAGAGCTCCATGGCCTCCTGGGGGTCCAGCTTGACGCACTCCCCCATCCGGGCGGGGACGGACAGCGCCTGCTCCTGCAGCGCGTCGCCCTCGGCGGTGATGGTGACGATCAGGTTCCGCTCGTCCTCGGCGGAGCGGGTGCGGGTGATATAGCCCTTGCTCTCCAGCTTTTTGAGCACCGGCGTCAGGGTGCCGGAGTCCAGGTAGAGGTACTCCCCCAGCTGCTTGACGTTGAGGCTCTTGTGCTCCCAGAGCACCATCATGGCGATATACTGGGTGTAGGTCAGGCCCAGGTCGTCCAAGAAGGGCTTGTAGCGCCGCACGATCTCCTTGGAGCAGGCATACAGGGGAAAACAGATCTGGTTTTCCAGCCGCAAGCTCTCATATCGATTTTCGTCTCTTCTCTCTTCCATGGCTGCCTCCGGAGGCTTGTGATATTTTATAATTTAATTTACCACAATTACTTCCAAAGTGCAAGTTTTTCCGCCCAATTCCCACCCTTAAGATTTCTTAATCAACAGGGCAGGGAGTAGAGCGCGTCGGCCAGGGAGCGATCCTTGAACAGCACCCCCGCCGGAACCCAGAAGGTGAAGATCACCACCGCCGCGATGAGCACCCCCACCCCCATCAGCAGCACACCGCGAAGCCGCACCGGCACGTCGATCCACAGCGCCTCGGCAAAGGCCAGGGTGGTGATGACCACAAAGGCGGTGATATTGACCCAGGGGATGAGCAGGCCCATGCGGATGTTGACCGTCCAGCCGAAGAGCAGGATCAGGGCGGCGGCGGTCAGAATCGCCAGATACCAGCTCCCCCGCTTCTCCCGCTCCCGGCGGGTGTAGAGCAGGCCCACCGCCAGAAGCGGCCAGAGCACCAGCTTGGTGTGCTCCCAGACGCTCTCCCGCACCGGCGAGAGGACGGCGAAGAGCAGGTTGGGCGATAGCTTGTAGAGAAAGTTGACCCCAAAGCCCAGGGCGATGGCGAGGCCATAGTAGATCAGAATGCGGATTCGGCTGCGGTTCATAGCATAAACTCCCCTCTCTTTTCTGGGACAGGTTATGCAACCGCGCCGGGTTTTATACTATGCCGCCGCAAACCGCGCCGGATTTTTCGCGCCTCAGCCCTCCTCCGCCAC
This sequence comes from Oscillospiraceae bacterium, assembly GCA_017480395.1. Taxonomy (GTDB): domain Bacteria; phylum Bacillota; class Clostridia; order Oscillospirales; family Oscillospiraceae; genus UMGS1766. Next base: position 1,139 of record JAFVAS010000323.1, read on the forward strand.
GGAGCAGATGCTGTCATGGCTGGCGGCCTTGGCGTACTTCATCAGCTCCGCCTCCAGCTTGGGGGAGCGGATGCGGCAGGCCGCGCCGCTGACGCAGCCCCGCTCACAGGCCATGCCCTCGATGAAGTTGCCCTCCAGCCGGCCCCGGCTGTCCTTGAGCAGGGCGGCCCGGATGGCGGCCACGCCGGAGCAGACCACCGGCTTGACCTCGAAGTCGATCTGCTGCTCCTGGAGGGAGCGGGTCACGGCGGCGGCCACGCCGCCGGTCTTGGCAAAGCCCCGGCCAAAGGGGGTGGCGTCGTCCAGCGGCGTCTCCTCCAGGGTGTCCACCTCCACCCCGCGGCTGTCAAACAGGGCCTCCAGCTCCTCGAAGGTCAGCACACAGTCCACGGCCCCCCGGGTCTTGCCCAGGCGGAACTCGTGCTTTTTCGCCACGCAGGGCCCGATGAAGACCACCCGGCTCTCCGGCTCCCGCTCCTTGATGCGGTTGGCGATCATCACCATGGGGGACGGGGTGTGGGAGATCTTGTGGGCCAGGGCGGGGAAATTCATCTCCACATAGGAGACAAAGGCGGGACAGCAGGAGGAGTAGAGACTCCCCTTCTCCGCCAGCTCCTGGGCCTCGCGAAAGGCGGTCAGGTCGGCGCCCTCCGCCACCTCGTGCACGTCGCAGAAGCCCAGCGTCTTCAACCCCGTGACCACCTGGCCCAGGGTGCACCCCTCAAACTGCCCGGCGATGGAGGGGGCCACCACCGCGTGCACCCGGTAATTCCACTGCCGGGAGCCCTTGAGCAGATTGACCGCCTGGACGATCCAGGACTTGTCCATGATGGCCCCGAAGGGACAGGCATAGGTGCAGATGCCGCAGGAGGTGCACTTGGCCGGGTTGATGGTGGCCTTGTGGTTGTCCTCCCGCATGGAGATGGCGTTGTCGGGACAGTTGCGCTCGCAGGGGCGCTGATTCTTCACGATGGCGGAGTAGGGACAGGCCTCCATGCAGCGTCCGCAGACGATGCACTTCTTGTGGTCGATGACCGCCCTGTGATTCTCCATGGAGATGGCCCCCACGGGACAGGCGTGGCGGCAGCGGTTGGCCAGGCACCCCCGGCAGGAGGGCCCCACCTCCATGGCGGTGACCGGGCACTCGTCGCAGGCGGTGTCGATGACCTCCACCACCGCCGGGTTGGCCATGTCGCCCCCCAGGGCCAGCTTGATCCGGTCGCCGATGATGGCCCGCTCCTTGTAGATGCAGCAGCGGGTGGTCGGCTCCGGCCCGGGGATGATCTTGACCGGGATGTCCAGGACGCCGGTGGTCATGTTGCCGTCAAAGGCCAGGGAGGACACCTCCCGCAGCACGCTGTGCTTCAGCTCCTGCACCTTGGTTTCAAACTTGATCTCGCTCATGGATGTACCTCGCTTTGCTCCCTCGTCGGATAATGGAAAGTTGCTTTCAAAAGCACTTTTTCAAAAATAAATTACGAAAATATGCGATTTTCACACATATATTGTAACTTATTTCCCCATTTTCGTCAAGGCATCCCACAAAAAACGCACCCCGGAGCGAGACGGGGTGCGGCGGCTCAGACCAGCCGGAACAGGATCAGGACGAGGCCATAGAGCACGCTGGCGCCGATGCCGAACACCAGCACCGGCCCGGCGATGTTGAACATCTTGGAGGCCATTCCCCCGGGGGTGACATAGCCCTCGGTCTTATATTCGATGGCCGGGGCGGCGACGGAGTTGGCGAAGCCGGTCACGGGCACCAAGGTTCCCGCCCCCGCCCGCTTGGCCAGGTCATCGTAGAGCCCCAGGGCGGTGAACAGCACCGACAGGGCGATCAGGCTGATGCTGGTGGCGGTGGAGGCCGTCTCCAGGGCCAGCCCGGCGGCCAGAAATCCCTCCTCGATCAGCTGGCCCAGGGCGCAGATGCCCCCTCCCACGCAGAAGGCCAGCGTCAGGTCCTTTGCCATGGGGGACGGCTTGGCCAGCTGCTGCACCATCGCCCCGTACTCCTGGTCGGTCAGTTTCATAAAAGCAGACACTCCTCTCGGTTTTGTTGAGAGAAGTGTCTGCATTTTCATGATTTTTATTCTTTTTTGGCCCTCAGCCGCCCAGGCCCATGCGGCGCTCCAGCAGGGGGCGCATGGTCTGCATCACGCTCTCCTCCTGCACCTGGAGCAGCTCGGCAATCAGGCTGTTGGAGATCAGGAAGCCCTCGGCGGTGAAATGCCAGTTATCGTTGCTGTACACCGCCCAGCCCCGCTTCCGGTACTCCTGGAGCTTGTCCTCCAGGGCGTCGAAGCCGGTGTAGAACTTCTCGTGATACTCCCGGGGATCCACCCCCTTGGTGGTGCGCAGCCGGAGGATCAGATACTCCTTGGCCCGCTCCCCCCGGGAGATGTCCTCCGATTCCTCCACCACAGTGCCGTTGTGGAGCACGCCCCGGATGTAGCGGTCCACATCCCGGACAAAGCTGTACCGCCGCTGGCCGAAGTAGGAGTGGGCCCCGGGGCCGAAGCCGATGTACTCCTCCCCCATCCAGTAGCGCAGGTTGTGCTCCGACTCGTATTTCGGCTTGGCGAAGTTGGAGATCTCGTACTGGTTGAGCCCCGCCTGCTTGAGCCGGTTCACCGCCCAGAGGTACATGTCCGCCTGGGTGTCCTCGTCGGCCATGACCTCCCGCTCCCGCCGCTCGAAGAGGGGGGTTCCCTCCTCCAGCTTCAGGCCGTAGCAGGA
>JAFVAS010000324.1 GCA_017480395.1 Oscillospiraceae bacterium
CTGGATTTTGCCACCGTGGATGAAAACGGCGCACCGCAAGTGCGGAATATCAGCGCCATCCACTATGAAGGAACAACGCTCTATTTTTTGACGGCCAGGGGGAAATCATTTGCCCGTCAGCTCAAGGCAGACGGGAGAGTACAGATCCTCGGTTACACCAAATATAAAGAAACGATCCGGCTTTCCGGCAGAGCGGTGGAAGTTCCAGCAGAGGAACAGCTCAAATGGCGAAATGTACTGTATCAGGAGCAGCCGTATCTGGAAAACGTCTATCCCGGCGAAACGAAGAACATCGACACCATGTTCATGCTGAAGAACTACGCCATCGAGTATTTCTGCCTGTCTACCCGTCCCATCACACGGGAGTATTTTACGGTGGGCAACGCAGAGCCGATCCGAAAGGGCTACTATATCAGCAAAGATTGCATCGGATGCAGTACCTGCCAGACGGTGTGTCCGCAGAGCTGTATTGAAGACGGCAGCCCTTTCCGCATCCGGGAAAACCACTGTCTCCAGTGCGGGAACTGTTTTGAAAACTGCCCCGTGGAGGCAATTCGGAGGTATTAGGATGAAGACGATGAAAGCTGTCGTTCTTGACAAGACTACAAAAGCGGAAGATATCACGATTTCGGAAGTCGCAATCCCGGATGTCAGGCCCGGCTGGGTGCTGATAAAGATCAAAGCTTTCGGCCTGAACCATTCAGAGAAGCTGCTGCGGCTGAACGAGATCCGTGCGGACTATATTCAGAAGCCGATCATCCCCGGCATCGAATGTGTGGGTGAGGTTGAAAATCCATCTGACACAGATTTGCGCAAAGGTCAGAAGATCGTGGCGCTGATGGGCGGCATGGGACGCAGTTTTAACGGCAGTTACGCCGAATACGCCCTGCTGCCGCGCCGAATCGTTTTCCCGATAAACAGCGACCTGTCCTGGGAAGCGCTCGGAGCCGTTCCAGAAACGTATTTTACGGCCTGGTGCAGCCTGTTTGAATGCCTGCGCTTGACGGTAAAGGATACGCTCCTGATCCGCGGCGCGACCTGTGCGCTTGGGTACGCTTCTTTACAGATCGCCAAGGCGTTGGGCTGCAAAGTAATCGCTACCACCCACAGAGAGGACAAGTTGCCCCTGATTGCAGAAGCGGACGAGGCTGTCATTGATGATGGCAAACTGACGGGAAAGGTACGCGGTATCACCAAAGCTCTTGACCTGATCGGTCCCCGCAATCTGAAGGACACCTTAACCGCCGTGGAAAAGGGCGGGGTCGTCTGCCAGACCGGGCTGCTGGGGGGCGTGTACACCCTGAACGGCTTCGACCCCATCAAGGACATCCCCAACGGGGTCTACCTCACCGGATTTTTCTCCAACTACCCCACCCAGCGGACCATTGACGCGATCTTTGCCTTCCTGCGGGACAGGCAGCTTGTCCCCGTCCGGGGGCAGGTGTTCGACTTCGACCACATCCGGGAGGCCATCACCGCCCAGGACGCGGGCAGCGTCGAGGGCAAGATCGTCGTGACCCTATGACGCAGGAGGTCGATCCCCATGAGAATTGCACGAAACAGCCGGTTTTCCGATGACCGCGGCCAGCGGCCCAGCTACCCCGAGCAGCTCCGGCGGCTCCGGCAGGCGCTGGAGGACTGCGACGCCGTCGTCCTCGGCGCGGGGGCGGGACTCTCCACCTCGGCGGGCTTTGTCTACCAGGGCGAGCGGTTTGACCGCTATTTTGCCGACCTGGGCGAAAAATACGGCTTTCGGGACATGTACTCCGGCGGCTTTTACCCCTATCAGACGCCGGAGGAGCAATGGGCCTTCTGGAGCCGCAACATCTATGTCAACCGCTTCATGAACCCGCCGAAGCCGCTCTATGAGGCGCTTTTCCGCTTGGTGCGGGGCAAGGACTACTTTGTCCTCACCACCAATGTGGATCACTGCTTTCAGAAGGCGGGCTTTGACAGGGCGCGGATCTTCTACACCCAGGGGGATTATGGCCTGTTCCAATGCAGCGAGCCCTGCCACCCGGGCACCTATGACAACGGGGAGACGGTGCGCAGCATGGTGCTCGCCCAGGGCTTTTCCATCGCGGCGGATGGCACGCTGACGCCTCCGGAGGGCGTGACGCCGAAGATGACGGTTACCAGTGAGCTGGTGCCCCATTGCCCGGTCTGCGGCAAGCCTATGGCCATGAACCTCCGGGCAGACAATACCTTCGTTGAAGATGCGGGCTGGCACCGGGCGGCGGAGCGCTATTCGGACTTCCTGCGGCGGCATGCAGCGGGAAAGGTGCTGTATCTGGAGCTGGGTGTGGGCTACAACACCCCGGGCATCATCAAGTATCCCTTCTGGCACCGCACCGCCCAGAACCCCGAGGCCACCTACGCCTGCCTGAACTACGGCGAGGCGGTCTGTCCCGAGGAGATCCGCCCGCGCTCCATCTGCATCGACGCCGACATCGCCGCCGTCATCCGGGATATACAGCAAGAGACTCGATAATCAAAACAGCACCGGCCTCACCCCTGGGGTGAGGCCGGTGCTGCTCTATATTGGTGGCGTTGGGCTCGCACCGCGCCCCTATGGCTGCGCGATCTGATTCCCCTCCGCCCGCTGCGACATGCCCAGCAGTCCGGCGAACATCCATAGGTTTCCTACGCTGATCCAGCCCGTGGCGATGGCGTTGGGGATGGGCGCATCGCCGATGCACTTCATCACGGCGGTGGAGACCACCCCGAACAGGACGGAAAAGACCCAGTACCACCGGGGATAGGGCGTCATCCCCCTGGCAAAAGCGCGGATCTGCACGGCGATCAGCAGGACAAAGAAGATCAGGAACAGGATCATGGCCGGAAGCAGGAAGAATCCGATGAACCGGAGGGTGTCCCCCAGCGCTCCCTCCGGCGTCCAGGCATAACTCCGTTTGCCGAAAAACACCGCCGCGCAGCACAGCACATGCACCAGCGCCCCAAAGATGAGACAGCCAAAAATTCCGGCGCGGTAGGCGTGTGCGAGCCGGGGCGACCGGGCCGCAATCACCCGGTAGACGGCAAAATAGCTCAGGCACTCCAGGGGAATGCCGATCAGGCCCAGCAGCGCCGACCAGAACACCCGCGCATCCGACACGCCGAGATAGCGGGAGAAATTCGCCTCGACGCCGGTGATGCCGGGCAGGGCGGCGCCGTAGCCCAGAATCATATCCCCGGCGAGCACCAGCAGAGCCGCCACGATCCCGATCTTCATCAGATGCCGGATCCGGGGCCAGTCCAGGCCGGATGAAATGCCAATGTCGTTGTAGGTGCGCATGGTTGCCACTCCCCTCTTCAGTTTATCCGCAGTTTCAGTTAGGATTCTATAACCATCATACCGCATTTCCCCGCCGGAATCAATCCATCTCCGCAGGTTTTGGCCCAAATCGAAAAAAAGGGCAAACGGGGCAAAACCCGGATGGCCCGTGTTGTCCTGAAAAAACACAACCCCACGCCGGGCTCCACCAAATGGAGCGCGGCGCGGGGCGAACGTGCTGTATCAGTAATACTTTTTGCGGTTCTTGCGAGCGGCCTCGGACTTCTTGCGGCGCTTGACGCTGGGGCTCTCATAGTGCTCACGGCGACGCACCTCGGCCATGACGCCGGACTTGGCGCAGCTGCGCTTAAAGCGCTTCAGCGCGCTGTCCAGAGACTCGTTCTCTCTGACACGAACTTCAGACATTGTATTTTCCCTCCCTCCGAAATGCCCGGGAGTAAACGAACAGGGCACAAAACAGCCAATATTACTTGACTTTACAAATGTATTGTACGCGCTCCATCCCGTTCTGTCAAGGGAAAGTTGTAAATTTTTCAGCTCTTGGGCTTGACGATCAGGTTGACCAGCCGGTTTTTGACCAGGATGACCTTGATGAGCTCCTTGCCGTCGGTGTGCTTGGCGATCTTGGGATCGGCCAGGGCGATGGCGACCACCTCGTCCTCTACGGCGACGGTGGGGGCCAGGATGGTGCCCCGCATCTTGCCGCCCACCTGGACGGCCAGCTGCACCTGGGCGGCGACGGTCTTGCTCTCGTCATACTCCGGCCAGCGCTGGTGGCAGATCATGCCCTCCCCGGCAAAGCCCAGGTTCTCCCACATCTCCTCGCACAGGTGGGGGGCGATGGGCGAGAGCAGCAGCAGCAGGGTCTTGAGGTCGCCCTTCGTCAGGCCGTCGGCGTAGAACTTGTTGACCAGGGCCATCATGGCGGCGATGGCGGTGTTGAACTTCATCGCCTCGATGTCGTCGCTCACCTTTTTGATGGTCTTGTGGATCTCGGCGATGTGGGCCTCGTAGTAGTCCAGGCTGTCGGCGGCCATGTCCTGGAGGTTCCAGACCCGGTCGAGGAACCGCTTGCAGCCCTTGACCGCCTCGTCGGACCAGGTGGCGGTCTTCTCGAAGTCGCCGATGAACATGATATACAGCCGCATGGTGTCGGCGCCAAACTCCCGGATGACGTCGTCGGGATTGACCACGTTGCCCAGGCTCTTGGACATCTTGACAGAGGGGCGAAGGGCCTGGCTGCCGTCCTTGGCAATGAGGGCGTC
>JAFVAS010000325.1 GCA_017480395.1 Oscillospiraceae bacterium
GAGGAACCCTCTCCGCCTTCATCTTATCACAGAATTACAATTCCAACAAGCCGCGCCACGCCGCAATATAGCGCTGCGCCTGGTCGCCGTCGTCGGCCTCCGCCGCCATGCGGAGCAGCGGTTCCGTGCCGGAGAAGCGGCAGATGACCCAGCTCCCGTCGGCGAAGTAGGTCTTGACCCCGTCCTCCCGGCTGACGCGCTGAACCGGGGCGTCAAACTGCGGGACGATCTGATCCACAAACAGGAGATGCTGCAATTCCGCCTTGCGCTCCGGGGTCATGGTGAAATCCGCCTCCCGATTGACCGGCGCGCCGTACTGATCGGTGATCTCCCGGTACAGCTCGGAGATGGATTTGCCGGTGACGGCCAGCATCTCCGCCAGAAGGGAGGCGGCATAGATGCCGTCCTTGCCGGAGATATGCCCCCGCACCGTGAGGCCGCCGGAGCTCTCGCCGCCGATGACGGCGTCGGTCTCCGTCATCTTTGCGGAGATGTACTTAAAGCCCACCGGCACCTCATAGCAGGTCTGGCCCAGCCCGGCGGCCACCCGATCCAGCAGATGGGTGGTGGAGTTGTTGCGTACGCAGGGGCCCGTCCAGCCGCGGTACTTCACCAGGTAGTAGTACAGCAGGGTCAGCAGGGTGTTGGGATGGACAAAGTGGCCCTTTTCGTCGATGACCCCCAGTCGGTCGGCGTCGCCGTCGGTGGCCACGCCCAGGTCGCAATGGTTGTCCACCACGTAGTTGGACAGGGAGACCAGGGTGGACTCGTTGGGGGCGGGCAGCTTGCCGCCGAAGAGGGTGTCGTGGCGGTCGTGGATCACGTCCACGTCGCACCGGCAGGTCATGAGGATGGTGCGCAGGCTGGTCTGGCTCACGCCGTACATGGGATCCAGCACGATCTTCAGCCCGGCGTTTTTGATGGCCTGGGTGTCCACCATCGAGAGGATGCTGTCAATATACTCGTTGGAGGTGGTGCCCTCCCGGATCAGCCCCTGGGCCAGGGCAGCGTCATAGTCGATGCTCCTGATCTCGGCTTCGTTGATCTGGGCGATCTCGGCCTCGATCCTTCCGGTGACGGTCTCGTCCGCGTCCCGGCCACCGGCGGTGAAGACCTTGACGCCGTTGTAGATGGCGGGGTTGTGGCTGGCCGTGACCATCATGCCATAGGGCAGGTTCCGGGTTTTCACCGTGTACATGATGAGGGGGGTGGGGGAGGAGCGGTTGATCATATAGACCCGGAATCCGTTGCCCGCCAGCACCTCCGCCGCCCAATGGGCGGCCTCCTTGGCGAGGAACCGCCGGTCATAGCCCACGCAGAGCTCCGCACCGGCGTGGCCCTCCTTCTCCATGAGGCGGCAGAGCCCTGCCGTCAGCAGCCGGAGGTTGGATTTTGTGAAGTCGTCGGCGATGATGGCCCGCCAGCCGCCTGTTCCAAATTGAATCATTGCGATCTCTCCTTATCCCATGATAACTTCGGCACGGCAGGTGTCTCCGGCATGAATCACCGGAAGCGCGCTGACAGCTTGGCCGTCCACAAAAATATGCTTGACGCCCTTTTGCACCCCGTCGGGGTTTGTGACATGAATCAGATAAGTGCCGCCCCGCCACCGGCGCGTGACGGAGAATTCCCTCCAGTCCGCGGGAACGCAGGGATCCACCCGCAGCGCGTCAAAATCGGGCCGGATACCCAGTATATACTGGGTGGCGGCGAAATAGGCCCAGCCGGAGGAGCCGGTCATAAAGGGATGCCGGGCCCGGCCAAAGGCGGTGTGATCCCGGCCCACCACGAACTGGCAGTAGGAATAGGGCTCCGACTGCCGCACCTCGATCTTGTCGTTTTGCAGGGCGGGGCAGAGGGCGTTGTAGAATTTCATCGCCCGATCCCCCCGGCCCAGCAGGGCCTCGGCGACCCAGGCCCAGGGATTGGGGTGGCTGAAGATGGCGCCGTTCTCCTTGAGGCCGGGGTAGACCCGGGTGACAAAGCCGATGCCGTCGTCGGGCCGGGTGTAGCAGGGGGCGTTGAGCATCAGGCCGAACTCCGTGAAGAGGTAGTCGTTCACGCTGTCCATGGCAGCCCGCCCCTGGCCCGGCGTCGCCGCGCCGGAGATCACCGCCCAGGTGTTGGACTCCATGTGCACCTTTCCCTCGGTGTCGGTGTGGGTGCCGATCTTCCGGTTGTCCGCCGTGATGCCCCGCAGATACCACGCGCCGTCCCAGAGCACGGCCTGGCAGGTCTGCTTCACATGCTCGGCCATCGCCTCATAGTGCCGGGCGTCCTCGTCCCGGCCCAGGCGTCTTGCCAGGGCGGTAAACTGGTTCAGCGCCCAGAGGTGGAGGAAGCTCACCATGGCGCTCTCGCCGCCGCCCAGGTTCAGGCAGTCGTTCCAGTCCGCCCGCAGCCCAAGGGCGATGCCGTTGCGCCCCACCTCCCGGGCGGTGAAGTCCAGGATGCGGGTCATGTGCTCATAGACGGTGCCCTCGCCGCCGTCGGCGTAGGTCACGGACTCGTCCACGAAGGAGAAGTCGCCGGTCTCCCGCACATACTGCACCACCGAGGCCACCAGCCACAGCGCGTCGTCGGCGCAGGCGTCCTTCAGGCCGTGGACGATCTGGCTTTTGTCCGGGGTGGGGATCACGGTGGGGGAGCGGAAGGACTGCTCCTTCCGCACCGGCTCGAACCAGCGGGGCTCAAAGAGGTGGAGCCCATAGCCCGTGGTGGTCAGGGCCCGCAGCAGCTCGATGAGGCGGCTGCGGCACTTCTCCGGGTTGGAGTGGGGCACCATCATCGCGTCCTGGGCCGTGTCCCGATAGCCCAGGCCGACCCGGCCGCCCACCTCGATAAAGGAGGTGAAGCGGGAGAACATCACGTTGATCTCGCTCTGATAGAGGTTCCAGATGTTGATCTCCGTGTTCATCCCCTCGTTGGGGGTGTCGATCTGCAGGCAGGACAGCTTGTCGGCCCAGAACTGCCGCAGGCGGCGGAAGTCCTCGTCCACCCGCTCCGGGGTGTACTTTTTCCGCATCGCCTGCCCCGCATCGACGCCGCCCTCGCCCAGCAGGAAGAGCAGCCGCACATCCGCACCGGGGGCGAGCTCAAGGGTCTTTTTCAGGCAGGCGCAGTGGTTGCCGCCCTGCTCAAAGCTGCCGGTGCACGCCCCAGTCTCCACCACCAGGGGATTGCGCTCCGTGCGGTAGGCGCCGATGAAGGCGTCCCGCAGGCAGTCCCAGCCGTCGGGGTCAAAATCGGCGGTGAAGAACTGGAAGCTGTTCTCCTCGTAGTGCAGCTCGTGCTCAATGACGCCATCTTCATACCGGCTGCCCGCCGCGTAGAGGCTCATCTGGAAGTTGCGGTTGTCCTTATCCACCTGATGGAAGCTGAACTCCGCGTAGGAGAACACCGAGAGGCGGCGCGTCCGACCGCTCGTGTTTTTCAGGCGCACATCCCAGAGCTCCACCGGGTCGTCCATGGCGACAAAAAGCGTCTGGCTGGCCTGGATGTCGCTGTAATCGCTCTGGTATTTCACATAGCTCAGGCCATGGCGGCAGGAAAAATGCTCCTTGGGCTTTCCCACCGGCTGCCACGACACCGACCAGAAATCCCCCGTGTCCTCGTCCCGGAGATAGACATAGTGACCCGGGCCGTCCATGGGCACGCCGTTGGGGCGAAAACGGGTGATGCGGTGGTACTCGGAGGAGCGATACAGCAGATAGCCCCCCGCGGTGTGGTTGAACACGCCGTACATATCCCCCAGGCCGATATAGTTCGTCCAGGAGACGGGCAGGTCCACCCGGTCAATGACATATTCCCGGTTTTCGTTGTCAAAATGGCCATATTGCATAAAAAGACACTCCCTTATCCGGGTCTTGATATCCTGATTATATGAGATGCGGGCAAATTAGGAAATGGTTTAAAATGCATCTTCTTGTCTCTCCTTGCCGTGCTCGCGCCCGGGGCGGGAAAAGAAAAGGACGGCCTGTCCGGCTGTGGACAGGCCGTCCTTTTGGGGTTGACAAGGGAGCTGAGCTATGATAGAATTAGAATAATTCTAAAAGAAGGGGGATCGATATGACACGGTACGCGCAGCAGATTCTTGACCTGATCAACGCCTCCGATGAACACCTCACCGCGGAACAGATCTATCTGCGGATGAAGGCCGTGTCATCCAAGGTGGCGCTGGCGACGGTCTACAACAATTTGAATCTTCTGCACGCCCGGGGACTGATCCGAAAGGTCACGGTGGAGGGGCACCCCGACCGATATGACAAGACCACCCGGCATGACCACCTGGTCTGCCGGAAATGCGGCGGCCTGTCGGACGTCACCCTGGGGGATCTGACAAACCTGCTCCAGGCGCAGATCAGCGATGAAATCCTCTCCTATGACCTGAAAATCGACTATA
>JAFVAS010000031.1 GCA_017480395.1 Oscillospiraceae bacterium
ACCCTGAAGACCGAGGACGGCGAGACCGTTCTGAACGCCGGCGACTCCTTCCACTGCTGCGGCGGCTGCCCCAAGAGCGTCACCAACAACGGCACCACCGTCACCAAGATGCTGGTCACCCTGCTGCCGCCCCAGGCCTAATCCCGTTTCATCTGCTGCAACAAGCACTGAAATAAATAAAAAGTAAGGAGATAATCATTATGCCTAAAGTGTATTCTGGCGATCTGACCAAGATGTTCGACATCTCTGGCAAGAAGGCTATGATCTTCGGCGGCGCCGGCGGTTTCGGCGAGGCCATTGCCGAGGGCTATGCCGCCAACGGCTGCTCCGTCTGCATTTCCTCCCGCAGCGAGGAGAAGCTGCAGGCCGCTGTCGCCCGCATCGAGGCGAAGGCCGCTCCCGGTGTGAAGGTCATGTACATGGCCGGTGACGCCGGCGACGAGGAGTTCGTCAAGAAGACCCTCGAGGTCGTCACCAGCGCCGAGGGCCTGGGCGGCGTCGACATTCTGGTCAATGCCCAGGGCATCAACAAGAAGATGTGGTCCTATGAGATCGACACCGAGTTCTTCGAGAAGATGCTGCACACCAACATCACCTCCCTGATGCTGACCAGCAAGTACTTCGGCAACTGGATGAAGAACAACAACCTGGAGGGCCAGGAGCCCGTCGAGATCGTCCCCGGCCAGCCCAACACCAACAAGGGCTATGGCAAGATCATCAACTTCGGCTCCGTCCGCGGCATCCGCGCCGTGGCCAACGGCGGCGGCGGCAACGTGCCCTACAACACCACCAAGGGCGCCGTCGAGATGCTGACCAAGGCTTATGCCGCTGACCTGCGTCCCAACATCCAGGTCAACGCCATCGGCCCCACCATCACCTATACTCCCATGATGGTCGGCATCCTGCCCCCCGATGAGAACGTCCGCAACGGCATCGCCGGCAGCCTGCCCGCCATGCGTATCGGCTACGAAGTCGACGTCGTCGGCCCCGCCATCTTCCTGGCCTCCGCCGCTTCCGACATGGTCACCGCCACCACCATCTATCCCGATGGCGGCCTGGTCGCTACCTCCTGATCTCTCAGCGGATCACAAAACACACAAAAAAACTCCGATGCAGTTCGCTGCATCGGAGGTTTTCTTTTCAAAAGGCGTTCCGTTCGATATGTCAGAATTTGACCGATCTCCTACTTCTGCTTTTCGAACACATAGATTTCTTCGCCTTCGTCCGTTTCTCCCGTTGGCACAAACCCGAAGCCGGTATATAGGCGGACTGCCCTTTCATTTTTTCGTTCCAGCGTCAGCAGAATCCTGTCTGTTTGATATTCTTCCATCATTTCATCAACGACAATAGGTAGTGCACGTTTCCCATACCCCTTGCCCTGACAGTCCACATCAATCATATATCGGCACAGGAGAGGTGCACTCTTTTTCTCCCACCAACCATAGAAGACAAAGCCTACTATGATATCATCATCCATAATCAGTCTGCTTTTCCACTCTGGCTCATATACCGATTGGACGATAGAGAATGCCGCACTTGCCACCCATTCTTCGTCTAAAGGACAATTCCGATTTGGGTCTGTTGTGACAAAAGCGGCCTGTCTCCAGTTCTCGCGGCGAATGCTCTCTAAATGCATCATTGCAAGCTCCTCATTTCATTCGACAAATCCAAAATAGGGTTCGTGCCCTCGTTCAAAAAGTCCCCACGGCTACGGCCGCGGGGACTTTCGCGTCATCTTCCCTCGATGATCTCCCGGATCAGATCCCGCTCGTCCATATGGTGCTTGACGCCCCGGATCTCCTGGTAATCCTCGTGGCCCTTTCCGGCCAGCAGGATGATGTCCCCCGCCCGGCCGATCTCCATGCAGTAGCGGATGGCCTCCTTGCGGTCAGGGATGGTGACATACTCTCCCCCCGCCCGGTGTACGCCGACCAGAATGTCGTTGATGATGTCCATGGGCTCCTCAAACCGGGGGTTGTCGCTGGTGACCACCGTCAGATCGGCCAGCCGGGAGCTGACCTCCCCCATCTCATAGCGCCGGGCCTTGGCCCGGTTGCCGCCGCAGCCGAAGAGGCAGATGATCCGCTCCGGCCCGTACTTGCGGATGTTGACCAACAGGGCCTCCAGGCTCATGGCGTTGTGGGCGTAGTCGATCATCAGGGTGTAGTCCCCGGGGGTGGGGACGATCTCCAGCCGCCCCTTGACCCGGATGGTCTCCAGGGCGTGGAGGATGGCCTCCCGGCTCACCCCCAGCTCCCGGCACAGGGAGATGGCGGCCAGGGAGTTGTAGACGGTGAAATCGCCGGGAATGTCCACCCGCACGTCGTAGTGCTCCAGCCCGTTCAGGGTGTATTCCACCCCGAGCTGGCCCGGCCGCTGGACGCGGCGGATGTCGGTGGCGTAGAGGTCGGCGTTCTCCCCCATGCCGAAGGTCTGCACCTCACAGGTGTGGCCCAGCAGAATCTCGGTGAGGTAGTCGGCGTCGGCGTTGAACAGGCCCTTCCGGCAGCGCTGGAACAGCAGGCTCTTGCAGCGGATATAGTCCGCCATGTCCGGGTGCTCCGCCTCGCCGATGTGATCCTCCTCCAGATTGGTGAAGATGCCATAGTCAAAGGTGAAGCCGGCCACCCGGTCCAGCTTGAGGGCCTGGGAGCTGACCTCCATCACCACATATTTGATCCCCTCATCCACCATCCGGCGGAAGTAGGACTGCACCAGGAAGGACTCCGGGGTGGTGTTGACGGCGTGGATATGCTCCGACCCGATGATGACCTCGATGGTGCCGATCAGGCCGGTGGGCAATCCGGCGGACTCCAGCATCTCCCGCATCATGTAGGTGGTGGTGGTCTTGCCCTTGGTGCCGGTGACGCCGATGGTGGTCAGCTCGTCGGCGGGATGGCCGAACCAGGCGGCGGCCAGCTCGGCCAGGGCCAGCCGGGCGTTGGTCACCTTGATGGTGGTGACGTGGGGAGGCACCTTCACGTCCCGCTCCACGATGAGGGCGGTGGCCCCCTTCTCCACCACCTCGGGGATGAAGTTGTGGCCGTCGGTGACGGCGCCGGGAATGCAGACAAAGAGGCTGCCCGGCCCCGCCTGGCGGGAGTCATAGGTCAGGATGTTGATGTCCTGCTCCAGGGTGCCCTGCATCAGAATGTAGCTCATGCGGGCGACCATATCCATCAGTTTCATAGCGCGATCTCTCCTTCAAACACGGTGGTGGCGGGGCCGGTCAGATAGATGTGGCCGTCGTCCCCCAGGCGGATGGTCAGCTCGCCGCCCAGCAGCCGGACGGTGACCTCCCGCCCGGTCAGGCCGTTCATGTGGGACGCCACCACGCTGGCGCAGGCGCCGGTGCCGCAGGCCAGGGTCTCGCCGCTGCCCCGCTCCCACACCCGCATCTTCAGGGTGTGGTCGTCCAGCACCTGGATGAACTCGGTGTTCACCCGGTCGGGGAACATGGGGTGGTTCTCAAACTGCGGCCCCAGCCTGGGGAGATCCAGGGTGTTGGGATCCTCCTCCACAAAGACCACGGCGTGGGGGTTGCCCATGCTGACGCAGGTCATGACCCAGTCCCGGTCCGCCACGCGCACCGGCTTGCCGATGACCCGATCCCCCATCCCGATCACCGGGATGTCGGCGGCGCAGCAGCTGGGCTTTCCCATATCCACCTGCACCTGGCTGACCGCGCCGTCCTCCACCGTGAGCAGCAGCGTCTTGACGCCGGAGCGGGTCTCGACGGTGATGGTGGTCTGGTCGGTCAGGCCCTTGTCGTAGACAAATTTCGCCACGCAGCGGATGCCGTTGCCGCACATGGCCCCCTCGCTGCCGTCGGCGTTGAACATGGCCATGCGGAAATCCGCGACCTCGGAGGGGCAGATGCAGATCAGGCCGTCGGCCCCGATGCCGAAGTGCCGGTCGCTGACCTGGACGGAGACCCGTTCCGGGTCGGAGATGGGTTCCCTGGTGCAGTCAACATAGACATAGTCGTTGCCGCAGCCGTGCATCTTGGTGAACTTCATAGGCGCGTCCCCTTTTCCAGTTTACTTCTATTCTATTATACAGGAACAGAATGCAAAGTATATTGGTTCCAATGCTGAATACCATGCAAAAACTGTTTATCTCCTCCCGATTGCCGCTTGACGGTCTCCCCGCCGCCCCGCTATAATAGGCCCATACCGGCATTTCAATGGGAGGTGGCGTCATGGCAAAGAGAAAAAACCGCAACACCCGGGGGAAGATCGTCGCCGCCGCGTGGGAGCTCTTCTACCGCCAGGGGTATGAGAACACCACCGTGGAGGAGATCATCGACGCCTCCGGCACCTCCCGGGGCTCCTTCTACCACTATTTCGACGGCAAGGACGCCCTGCTCTCCTCCCTGTCCTACCTCTTTGACGACAAGTACGAGCAGCTGATGGAGACCCTGGAGCCGGGCCAGGACGCCTTCGCCACGCTGCTGTACCTGAACCGGGAGCTCTTTGGCATGATCGAGCACACCGTCTCGGTGGAGCTGCTGGCCCAGATGTACGCCGCCCAGCTGACCACCCGGGGGGAGAAGCACCTGCTGGATCGCAACCGCCTCTACTACCGCATCCTGCGGCAGATTGTCCGGGAGGGACAGGAGAAGGGGGAGCTGCGCCGGGACATCCCCTCCAGCGAGATCGTCAAAACCTACGCCCTGTGCGAGCGGGGGCTGATCTACGACTGGTGCATCTGCGGCGGAGAATACTCCCTGCGGGAGTACGCCGCGCGGATGATGCCCCTCTTTTTGGCGCACATCCGGCCGGACGGAGCGGCATGATAAAATAATTCTTTTCATTGTTTCTAAATTTCATCTAGTTAAAAATCATGATATTTCAACAATAATCCGTACAGATACAAAAATCTGTACGGATTTCATTCTGTATTGTGTTCTTGTTTTGATTCTGATAAGATGAGGGAACATTCCTGAGAAAAGAGCGTGATTTCTGAGATGAACTCCTCAACGATCTGTATCGTCATCGCCATTGTCGCCTATCTGGCGGTGCTGCTCTGGCTGGGCTTCCGCTATTCCAAGAGCAACGAGTCCACCGGCGACTTCTACCTGGGCGGGCGCAAGATGGGCCCGCTGGTCACCGCCATGAGCGCCGAGGCCAGCGACATGTCCTCCTGGCTGCTGATGGGTCTGCCCGGTCTGGCCTACCTCACCGGCGTGTGCGACCCCGGCTGGACCGCCATCGGCCTGGGCATCGGCACCTACCTGAACTGGCTCATTGTCGCCAAGCGGCTGCGGCACTACACCGTGATCGCCGGGGACAGCGTCACCATCCCCGACTTCTTTGAGAACCGCTTCCGGGATAAGACCCACCTGCTGCTGGGCATCTCGGCCCTCATCATCGTGGTGTTCTTCGTCCCCTACACCGCCTCCGGCTTTGCCGCCTGCGGCAAGCTGTTCAGCAGCCTGTTCGGCTGGGACTACACCGTCTCCATGCTGGTCTCCGCCGCCGTTATTATTCTCTACACCGCCATGGGCGGCTTCAAGGCGGCCTCCACCACCGACTTTATCCAGTCCATCGTCATGACCATCGCCCTGATTGTGGTGGTGATCTTCGGCATCACTCAGGTGGGAGGCATCTCCGCCACCTTCGACTATGCCGCCTCCCTGGAGGGCTACCTCTCCCTGACCCAGATGCACGACGCCGCCACCGGCTCCGCCGTGTCCTACGGCGGCTTCCTGCCCATTCTGTCCACCGCCTGCTGGGGCCTGGGCTACTTCGGCATGCCCCACATCCTGCTGCGCTTCATGGCCATCGACGACCCCAAGAAGCTGAAGCTCAGCCGCCGGGTGGCCACCATCTGGGTGTTTATCGCCATGTTCGTCGCCATCATCATCGGCATCGTCGGCCTGTCCATGGTGCACACCGGCGTCATCTCCGCCGCCGACGACTCGGAGCGCATCCTCATCATCATCGCCAACAAGCTCTCCACCTATGGCATCATTCCCGCGCTGATCGCCGGACTGTGCATGGCCGGTATTCTGGCATGCACCATGTCCACCTGTGACAGCCAGCTTTTGGCCGCCTCCTCCTCCGTTTCCGAGAACATTCTGAAGGGCGTGTTCGGCCTGAAGCTGAGCCAGAAGCGCAGCATGCTCTTCGCCCGCATCACCCTGGTCATCATCGCCATCATCGGCGTCATCATGGCCCGGGACCCCAACTCCTCCGTGTTCCAGATCGTCTCCTTCGCCTGGGCCGGCTTCGGTGGCTCCTTCGGCGCGGTGATGCTCTGCGCCCTCTTCTGGCGCCGGGCCAACGCCTGGGGTGCCATCGCGGGCATGGTCGGCGGCGGCGCGATGGTCTTCATCTGGAAGTTCGCCATCAAGCCCATGGGCGGCCTCTGGGGCATCTACGAGCTGCTGCCCGCCTTCCTGTGCAGCCTGCTCCTCATCGTGGTGGTCAGCCTCCTCACCCCCGCCCCCAGCAAGGAGATCACCGACGAGTTCGACCGGGTCAAGGCGCTGAAGGACTGACCTTGACAGCCCCCTCCTTTCCCCCTATACTGGGGGAAAGGAGGTTTTTTTCATGCAGTATCTGTGTACCTATCCCTCCCCGGTGGGGCTGCTCACCCTGGCCGGGAACGAAGAGGCCCTGACCGGGCTGTGGATGTCAGAGCAGAAGTATTTCGGTGCCACCCTGGCCCCCGGCGCGGTGGAGCGGGAAACCCAGGTCTTTGCCGACGCCCGCCGCTGGCTGGACTGCTACTTCTCCGGGCGGGAACCCGACTTCCTCCCACCCCTGGCCCCGGAGGGCACCCCCTTCCGCCGCTCCGTCTGGACGCTGCTGACCCAGATCCCCTACGGGCAGACCACGACCTATGGGGCCCTGGCCGACCAGCTCTCCCGGCAATGGGGCGGCAAGAGGGTCTCCCCCCGGGCGGTGGGCGGCGCGGTGGGGCACAACCCCATCTCCATTCTGATCCCCTGCCATCGGGTGGTGGGCCGCGACGGCAGCCTGACCGGCTACGCCGGGGGCGTGGTGCGCAAACGCGCCCTGCTCAGGCTGGAGCGGGCGATCTGATCGACAGCACCATCCGGACCAACACGAAAAGCAGCCCGATCCCGGTGGGTCGGGCCGTTTTCTTGGCCAAATCTGTTGAGAATCCTCCCGTTTCCTGCTATACTGTATGTTGATTTCGCAACGATCTGATTGAGGTGTTACCGAGTTGAAGAATCAAACCCTGTTCCACGCCGGACTGCTCATTCTCACCGCCCTGATCTGGGGCGTCGCCTTTGTCGCCCAGAGCGAGGGCGGCGATGCGGTGGGGCCCTACACGTTCAACTGCATCCGCTCCCTGATCGGCGCCGCCGTACTGACGCCGGTGATCCGGGCCCGCGCGCACCGGGGAAAATCGGCTCCCCCCGCTTCTCCAGCGCAGCGGAGACAGCTGCTGCGGGGCGGCGTGCTCTGCGGCGTCGCCCTCTGTGTGGCGAGCAATCTGCAGCAGCTGGGCATCAACCTGGGCACCAGCGCCGGAAAGGCCGGATTCCTCACCGCCTGCTATCTGCTGCTGGTTCCGATTCTCGGGCTGCCGCTGAAAAAGCACTGCGCCTGGAACACCTGGATCGGCGTGGGCATCACCCTGATCGGGCTCTATCTGCTGTGCATCAACGGCGGCTTCCGCCTCCAGTTTTCCGATCTGCTATTGCTGCTCTGCGCCCTGGTTTTTGCCATACAGATTCTGGCGGTGGATTATTTCGCCCCATTGGTGGACGGCGTCCGCCTCTCCCGGATTCAGCTGCTGGTCACCGGCGTGCTGACCGCAATTCCCATGCTGGCCATCGACCTGCCCTCCCAGGGGGCGGCTGCCTGGTGTGCCGCGCTGCTGTCCTGGGACGCCTGGATTCCCATTCTGTACGCCGGCGTGATGTCCTGCGGCGTCGCCTATACCCTGCAGATCATCGGCCAGCAGGGGGTCTCGCCCACCGTGGCCTCCCTGCTCATGAGCCTGGAATCCGTGTTCTCCGTTCTGGCCGGGTGGGTGCTTCTCCATCAGGCGCTGTCGGCCCGGGAGCTCGCGGGCTGCGCGCTGATCTTCGCCGCCGTCATTTTTGCCCAGTTACCCCTGGGAAAACGCCCTTGAAAGGAGCGATCATACAAATGGAACGCTTGGAATTGGCGGATTTTCTGCACTATCAGTTTCTCTCCCAGGTGACCTACTCCCCCTCCGGCAGGCGGGCCGCGCTGGTGGTCTCCCGCTGTAACGAGGAGGAGAACCGCTACGAGAGCCGGCTTTGGCTCTATGAACAGGGCCATCTGCGCCAGCTCACCGATCTGGGCGAGGAGCGGAGCTTCGTCTGGGAGGACGAGGAGCATCTCCTCTTTCCGGCGGTGCGCTCCGCTTCGGAGAAAAAGCGCCGGGAGGAGAAGGAGCAGTTCACCAGCTATTACCGGCTGGATCTGCGGGGCGGCGAGGCCACCCACGCCTTCACCCTGCCCTTTGCCGCTCGGGAGATCCGCCGCCTGTCCGACAGCCTGTGGTTGGCGGTCGGCACCGTCGAGCTGGGCTGCCCTGACTACGCCGCCCTGTCCGATGAGGCACGCAAGGACTGGGCCCGGCGAAAGGCCGACGAGGCCGACTACGAGGTGCTGACCGAGGTGCCCTTCTGGGCCAACGGCGGCGGCGTCACCGAGGGGAGCCGCACCGGGCTCTTCCTCTGCGACGTGGAGCGGGGGACGGCGCAGCGGCTGGGCGCGCCGGAGATGGACGTCATCGACTTCGCCATTTCTGAACATGAAATTTACTTTACATCCGTGACCTGGAGCGGATTGCAGCCCCATGACCGCTTCTCCCTCTTCCGGGCGGATCTTCCCTCCGGGGCCCTCACGGAGATCGCCGACTACCACCTGCACGGCGGCGGCCTCCACCTGGTAAACGACCGTCTGCTGCTCCAGGCCACCGAGGGCAAGCGCCACGGCAACAACGAAAACCGCTGGGTCTACACCGTTGACCCGGCGTCCGGGGCCCTCAGCGTATTGCGGACGGAGGAATACAATATGTACTCCAGCGTGGGCAGCGACTGCCGGTACGGCGGCGGAAGGGCCGCCCAGGCCAAGGGAGACGTCCTCTACCACCTGACCACCCGGGAGGGGGACAGCCTGCTCTACGCCCTGAACCGCGACGGCGACTCGACGCCGGTGGTGACCAAGCCCGGCAGCATCGACGCCTTCTCCGTCAGCGAGCACCACAACACCGCGCTGCTCATCGCCCTGTATGACAACTGCCTTCAGGAGCTCTATGAGGCGGATCTCACCACCGGACAGGTCAGCCGGATCAGCCATTTTAACGACGCCGTGCTGGCGGGCAAGTACATCGCCGATCCGGTGGCGCTGAACACGGTCAGCCGGGGGTTGAACATCGGCGGCTGGGTGCTGCTCCCCAGGGACTTCGATCCGGCGCAGCGCTATCCCGCCGTGCTGGACATCCATGGCGGCCCAAAAACCGCCTATGGCACCGCCTTTTTCCACGAGATGCAGGTCTGGGCCAACCTGGGCTACTTCGTCTTTTTCTGCAACCCCATGGGCAGCGACGGCCGGGACAACGTTTTTATGGATATCCGGGGCCACTATGGGGAAACCGACTATCAAAATCTGATGGACTTCACCGACGCCGTACTGGAGCGCTATCCCCAGATCGACCCCGATCGCCTCTGCGTCACCGGCGGCAGCTACGGCGGCTTTATGACCAACTGGATCATCGGCCACACCGATCGCTTCTGCTGCGCCGTCTCCCAGCGCTCCATCGCCAACTGGATCAGCTTCTACGGCGTCTCCGACATCGGCCCCACCTTCGGCTTCGATCAGTGCGACGCTGACCCCTTCGATTCCCCGGAGCGGATGTGGGATCACTCCCCGATGAAGTTTGCCGCCAACGTCCGCACCCCCACCCTGTTCCTCCACTCCGACGAGGACTACCGCTGCCCCGTCGCCGAGGGCTACCAGATGTACACCAGTCTGATGGTACACGGGGTGCCCACCCGTCTGGTGGTGTTCCACGGGGAGAACCACGAGCTCTCCCGCTCCGGCAAGCCCCTGCACCGGGTTCGCCGCCTGAGAGAAATAACCGACTGGTTTGAAAAATACGCCAAAAATAGATGTGCAATCTCTGGAAATATGCTATAATGGGCCATACGGAACTATGGCCCACGG
The DNA here is from genome assembly GCA_017480395.1 of Oscillospiraceae bacterium. Lineage (GTDB taxonomy): Bacteria > Bacillota > Clostridia > Oscillospirales > Oscillospiraceae > UMGS1766. The sequence goes on from JAFVAS010000031.1 coordinate 10,182, forward strand.
AAAATGATTTAAGGAGGATGTAATTATGACGGTTTTAGTCACCGGCGGCATGGGCTTTATCGGCAGCCATACCTGTGTGGAGCTCATGGCGCAGGGAATGGAGGTTGTCATCGCGGACAACCTGGTCAACTCCAACCCCGAGGCGCTGAAGCGCGTCGCCGCCATCACCGGCAAGGCGCCGGTGTTCTACGAGGTGGATGTGCGGGATGAGGCCGCCCTCTCCGCCATTTTTGAGGCCCACAGCATCGACTGCGTGATCCACTTCGCCGGTCTGAAGGCGGTGGGCGAGAGCGTGGAGAAGCCCCTGCTCTACTATGACAACAACCTCAACTCCACCATCACCCTCTGCCGGGTGATGGATCGCTTCGGGGTGAAGCGGATCATCTTCTCCTCCTCCGCCACCGTCTACTCCGGCGACAACGAAATGCCCCTGACCGAGGGCTCCAAGACCGGGAACTGCACCAACCCCTATGGCTGGACCAAGTACATGGGGGAGCAGATTCTGCGGGACATCGCCAAGGCCGACCCGGAGTGGAGCGTGGTGCTGCTGCGCTACTTCAACCCCGTGGGGGCCCACAGGAGCGGCACCATCGGCGAGGACCCAAAGGGCATCCCCAACAACCTGATGCCCTATATCACCCAGGTGGCCATCGGCCGCCGCGACCATCTGAACGTCTTTGGCAACGACTACCCCACCCCAGACGGCACCGGCGTGCGGGACTATATCCATGTGGTGGATTTGGCCGCCGGCCATGTCGCCGCCATCTCCTATCTGATGGAGCACACCGGCGAGGCGGTGTTCAACCTGGGCACCGGCGTGGGATACAGCGTGCTGGACATGGTGCACGCCTTTGAGGAGGCCAACGACCTGACCATCCCCTATGAGATCGCCCCCCGCCGGGCCGGGGATCTGCCCACCTGCTACGCCGACCCCGCGAAGAGCGCCGAGGTGCTGGGCTGGAGGGCGGAGCACGGCCTGGTGGACATGTGCCGGGACAGCTTCCGCTGGCAGAGCCAGAACCCGAAGGGGTTTGCGGAATAACATACAGGGCGGCCTGTCAGCAGGCCGCCCTGTTTCTTGCTTTCCGTTATCTGCTTATCTGCACGGGAAGGGCCGGATCTCCCCACAGGCGATCTTCCGCCCCGCATTCCCCCCGGGCTGGGTGGTGAAGTCGTCGGGATCGGCGTGGATGATGACGGTTCTCCCCAAAATCTCCCGCACCTGGAAGCGGTCTGTCAGAAACACCTGGAAGGCGTAGCCGTCCCGGTTGGCGAACAGCGGCGGCATATCCCCCGCGTGGGCGGGATGGGGGCAGTTCTCCGGGTTATAGTGGGTTCCCGCATCCGCGAAGGGATCCTCCCGGTTCCCGGTGCAGCTGCCGCCCCCGTGGATATGGAAGGCGAAGATGTCCTCCGCACAGCGTTCCCGGCCGACAGGAAGGCCAAACACCTCCGCCGCCGCCAGGACGCCCAGGTTCGTCTGGTAAAAGCGGACGGTGCCCCGGATGTTGGGGCAGTCTTCGTCTCCGGCGAGGATCGCCCGGGCGTCGGGCCGGCGGCGCAGGGTCGTGAGAAATCGCATCAGTTGAGAGGGTTCAGGCATGGTGATCCAGCTCCTTTGCATGGTCTTGCCCCAGCCTATGCCCCTGCCCCCCGGATGGGAACCTCCCTCCGAAAAAACAACAAACGGACGCACGGTTGTGCGTCCGCTTGTGGCGTCCATAAAGGGATTCGAACCCCCGGCCTGCCGCTTAGGAGGCGGCCGCTCTATCCAGCTGAGCTATATGGACATGCCGTGTCCCGGGGGAATCCGGCAAAACGGTCAAATTCCCGCCGCATGACAGAGATATTTTAACGGAAGTTGCCGATTTTGTCAACGGAGACGGCAAAGATAGTTGTCAAAGGAGAAAAATCGAGATATAATTCCTATTTGTGATAAACTGAGTATGTTGCGGCCTTCGGGCCGATACATGGAGGAAGGAAGTCTAAATTCCGATGAAGCAGGAAAAGTTGAGGAACGTGGCGATCATCGCCCATGTCGACCACGGAAAGACCACCCTGGTGGACGCCCTGCTCAAGCAGAGCGGCGTCTACCGCGAGAACCAGGAGGTGGTGGAGCGGGTGATGGACTCCAACGACCTGGAGCGCGAGCGCGGCATCACCATCATGGCAAAAAACACCGCCGTCACCTACGGCGACACCAAAATCAACATCGTGGACACCCCGGGCCACGCCGACTTCGGCGGCGAGGTGGAGCGCATCCTGAAGATGGTCAACGGCGTCATCCTGCTGGTGGACGCCGCCGAGGGCCCCATGCCCCAGACCCGCTTCGTCCTCTCCCGCGCCCTGGAGCTGGGCCACCGGGTCATCGTGGTGGTCAACAAGATCGACCGCCCCGACCAGCGGATCTACGAGGTCATCGACGAGGTGCTGGAGCTGCTGATCGACCTGAACGCCACCGATGACCAGCTGGACTCCCCCATGCTGTTCTGCTCTGCCCGGGACGGCGTGTGCGGCTACAATCCGGAGGACATCGGCGGCGACCTGAAGCCCCTCTTCGAGACCATTCTGAACTATATCCCCGCCCCGGAGGGGGAGGTGGACGCCCCCTGCCAGATGCTGGTCTCCTCCATCGACTACAACGAGTTCGTGGGCCGCATCGCCATCGGCCGCATCGAGCGGGG
>JAFVAS010000326.1 GCA_017480395.1 Oscillospiraceae bacterium
AGGGATCCAACCCCGCCAACGTAGCGCAGAGCCAGGATGCCGCAGGTGACCATGGCGGCGTAGAGCAGCACCAGCTTCAGGATGCCCACCACACCGGCCCCCTTTGCCCCGCCGAACACCACATAGAGCACCATGACCACGGCGGCCAGAATAATGGTGAGGGCCGTGCCCAGATTGGGCCAGACCACCAGCACCACCGCGGAGGCGGCCAGCAGCTGGGACAGGATGTTGATGAAGGTGCCGACGGAATTCAGAACAGAGGCGGCCAATCCGGCCCTGGGGCCATATTCCTGGGCCACCATGCCCACCAGCGTGGGACTGTTGGCGGCCCGGAGGGGCCGGACATAGACCAGCGCCAGGATCAGGCAGGCGATGCCGCCACCCAGGGTGAACCACCAGGCGCTCATGCCGTAGTTATAGGCCAGCTGGGCGGTGCCCACCGTGGAGGAGCCGCCCACCAGGGTGCCCATGATGAGCCCGGCCACCACACCCGCACCGATGCCCTCCTTCTTCCCGGTGCGCTGCTTCGCGCCGGTGAAGATGGCCAGCCCGACGATGAGGCCGACGGAGAGCGCCAGCCCCAGATAAGTCATAAAATTCATCGGCGTATCAGAACATGGAGCCGACGGTCTCGGGGATGATCAGCTTGGCGCCGGTCTTGGCGACAACCTCCTCCACGGTGGTGGTGGGGGCGATCTCCTCCAGGACGGGGCCCTCCGGGGTGATGTGGATCACCGCCAGCTCGGAGACAAAGTAGTCCACACAGTGATAGCCGGTCAGGGGCATCTCAGTGTGCTGCACGAACTTGGGGTTGCCTGCCTTGTCGGTGTGGGTGCTCATGACGATGGTCAGCTTGGCCCCGGTGACCAGATCCATGGCCCCGCCCATGCCGGCGGCGGCCTTGCCGGGGATCATCCAGTTGGCCAGGTTGCCCTCAGCGTCCACCTCATAGGCCCCCAGCACAGTGGCGGCTACATGACCGCCCCGAATATAGCCGAAGGAGCGGAAGCTGTCAAAGGTGGCGGCCCCCAACCGCATCATGGAGGGGTGTCCACCCGCGTCCACCACGTCGGCGGGAGCGGTCTCTCCCTCGGCGGGAGGCGCGCCCAGACCGATGATACCGTTTTCGGAGTCGATCCAGACGTCTATGTCGTCGGGAATAAAGTCCAGGCAGAGGGTGGGCATGCCGATGCCCAGGTTCACCAGATCGCCGTCCTGAAAGAACCTGGCCGTCCGGCAGGCGATGAATTCTCTCGCGTTAGAAGGTGTTCTCATAACTTCAATCCTCCGTTTCTGCCTGCACGATCAGGTCCACCAGCGCACCGGGCGTCATGACCTCGTTGGGCCCGATCTCCCCCACCTCGACAATATGCTCCGCCTCGACGATGACAAAGTCGGCGGCGGTGGCAAAGCCCTGGTTGAAGTTGCGGGCGGTGTGGTTGTAGACCACATTGCCCAGCTTATCTGCCTTGTAGGCGTGGATCAGGGCCACATCGGCCCGGAGGGGCAGCTCCAGAATATAGCGTCTGCCCTTCTGGGGATCGGAGGCCTGGACGAACTTGAACTCGCCCTTCTCGTCGTCCCACTCCAGCAGCTGCTTCCCCTCCTCCATGGGCGTGTGGATGCCGGTGGGGGTCAGGATGCCGCCGATGCCCGCGCCGCCGGCCCGAGCCTTCTCGCAAAGGGAGCCCTGGGGGACAAAGGTGATGTTGATCTCTCCCTTGGTGAACTTCTCCATCGTCTCCACATTGCTGCCGATGTGGGAGCAGGTGATGTGGGAGATGCGGTCGCCGTGCACCAGCTTACCGATCCCCTGCCCCTTGACGGAGGTGTTGTTGGAGATGACGTTCAGATTGGTGATGCCGGCCTCCATCAGGCCGTCGATCAGGGTATGGGGCACGCCGCAGTTGACGAAGCCGGGCAGCATGACGGTCATGCCGTCAAAGCAATGTTCCATGGCCTCCGCGACGGTGACAACTTTGTTTTTTGCCATCTTTCTCTCATTCCTTTCCTGCTTGCCTTCTTTGGATCGTCGGGATCAGACCGGGTCCTCCATCAGCGCCCGCTCCTCGCGGAAGATCTCAAAGAGCTGGTGATCCCGCTTGGCCCGCAGCGCCTCGATGTCCTCCTGGGTATAATCGTAAAATCCCTTTCCGGTCTTGACACCCAGCTCGCCCCGGGCGATGTGCTCCGCCAGCACGCGGGGCATCTCGTCGCCGTGCTCCGGCATGTGATAGGAGTGGTTGCGGTAGTTGTTGGCGGTCATGTCCAGGCCGCCAAAGTCCATCCGTTTGCACAGGCCCAGCACGCAAGCCCGGGGAATGAAGGAGTTTTTGACCGCCAGGTCGATGTCCTGCGGGGTGCAGTAGTCGTTGTCCAGCAGATAGAAGACCTCGCGGTTCAGGCACTGCTGGAGGCGGTTGACAATATAACCCTGGATGAATTTCTTCATGAAAACGGGGGTCTTCCCGCCCCGGCGCAGCAGATCCATGATCGTCTCCACCACCTCCGGTTCGGTCTGGCTGTTCCCCACCACCTCGACCAGCGGAATGACGTTGGCGGGGGCATACCAGTGGGCGATCACGGTATCTGCCAGGCGGCGCTCCGGCATGATCTCAAAGATATTCATGGCGGAGGTGTTGGAGGCGATGATGACGCCCTGAGGCAGCAGCTCGTCCAGCTGCTGATAGACAGAGCGCTTGATGTTCTCCCGCTCCGCCACCACCTCAAAGACAAGGTCGGTGTCCTGCACCGCCTGGGCCAGGTCGGTGGTGTAGCTCACCTTGGCGAACAGCGGCTCCACCTGGTCTTGCTTCAAAAGCCCCTCCTTCACAAAGGTGAGGTAATTGTCGTGCAGGGCGGTCTTTGCCTTCTCCAGCGCCTCCGGGACAATGTCATACAGCGCGACGTCCGCGCCGGTCAGCGTCATGATCTGGGCGATACCCGGGCCCATAACGCCGGCCCCCATGACGGTCACTTTTCGGATCTCTTTCATCGTTCAAACGTACCTTCTTCTTCTCAATTTACGATATGCGCGGATACCGCATCCGAGCATTTTGGGCCCGGATGCGGTTTTTGGGCTGTATTACCAGCGTGCGCCCTCTTCCCAGGCGACCAGACGGACAAAGCCGCCGTCGGCCATCTCGCAGCGGAAGGGGAAGGCCGCGATGGTCATGCGCTTACCGGTGACGGCGTCGATATCGCCGCCGGCGTTCTCCACGGTGCAGACGCCGTGCTGCATGTAGATGCGGTGGCAGGGCTCGTAGTCGGGATACTTCTCGGCCGCATCCTTGCCGCCGGTGGCCTGGGTGTAGGCCTTGTCCAGCCAGGGCATCTGCTCCTTCAGGGGCATGTGCCACAGGGGTGCGTCGGTGGCGCCCCAGGTGCCGGAGATGCCCTTGATCTTCTTCACGTCGGTCAGATAGTGGGCCAGCTCCGGACCCTCGCCGGGATAGTAGTTGTAATACTTGTCGTTGTTGACTCTCCAATAGTGGTGGAAGCCGGTGTTGATGACCACCCAGTCGTTGGGGCGAACCTCCAGGCCGTCCTTGGCG
>JAFVAS010000327.1 GCA_017480395.1 Oscillospiraceae bacterium
ACTGGCCCGGTTGGCCCTCAGGGGCCTGTCGGTGCACCCGGAGCCACCGGGCCGCAAGGGCCTGCCGGGGACCCTGGCCCTGCGGGTGAAATGGGTCCTGTGGGGCCGCAAGGCCCGGGCGGTGCAACTGGTCCCGCTGGACCGCAAGGGCCTGCTGGTGAGCCCGGCCCTGCAGGCGGAGTCTTGAACTATGCGGATTTCTATGCGCTGATGCCGCCAGACAATGCGGCAACGGTTGCCCCCGGCACCGATGTCAGCTTCCCGGAGGATGGCCCCAACAGCGGAGTGGGGATTGCCCGAACAGGGGACAGCTCCTTTAATCTGGCCCAAATCGGGGCCTATCAAGTCCTGTTTGAGGTGAGCGTAGACGAAGCGGGGCAGCTGCTGCTGACGCTCAATGGCTCAGATCTGGCATATACTGTTGTGGGCAGAGCCACAGGTGCCTCTCAGATCGTGGGAATGGCAATTGTAGAGACGACGACGGTCGATTCCGTTTTGACGGTCCGCAATCCTGCTGGGAACGCGGCCGCGCTTACCATCACGCCGTTGGCGGGTGGCACGCGTCCGGTTTCCGCGCATCTTGTTATCATCCAGATTCAATAAAATAATGTGCAAGCCACCTTCCGTCTCCACTCTGACGGAAGGTGGCTTTATTTAAGGATAGAGATCTGGGATTTATGATACATGCAGGGGATAGAAAAAGAAAAGGGCGAGCCCTGTAAGGACTCGCCCTTGGTCGGAGTGTCGGGATTCGAACCCGAGGCCTCTTGGACCCGAACCAAGCGCGATACCAAGCTTCGCCACACCCCGATGCCAAAATATTATATCGATTCTTCCCTGCAAAGTCAATCCTTTTTTTCTCCATCGGGCCATTTGAATAGATCACAGGCAAAATGATTCCGGTTCTATGCCTGTCCCCGCCGCATAGGCTGTTACCGAAAGGGGATGGGCCTATGACCAATCAGAACGGACGCCGCGTCGCCTCCACGCCCCGGAAGGGCAAACGGACGAAAAAGCCTGCCGCCAACGTCGGCGTGGTCAAGCTGGAAAAACGGCTGAACCGCCTCTTCTGGCAGACGGTGCTCTCGGTGCTGCTGTTTCTCGTCGTCTTTGTGGGCGGGGGGATGCTGCGGGGCGAGGGCGTATATGATACGGTGCAGAGCTGGATCACCCGCCAGGATGACCTTGCCCAGGCGGTGGAGACCCTGGGCCGCTCCGTCTCCGAGGGGGAGCAATGGTCCCAGGCCATCAAGGACTGGTGCGTGGACACCTTCCTGCCTGCCCAGGGGACGCAGGATACGGCGGAGGTGGACACTGAGACGCTGCTGGAGCAGGGAACGGTCTACCAGAGCGCAAATCAGCGCTGGGCAGGGGAGAGCACGGCGCTTGAATGAGCTGCGCCTGGGCCGGTTCTGCTCCGTCTCGGCGGGGTTTATTGCCCTGGCCCTGCTCTCCCTCTATCTCTGGGGCCCGCCGCTGCTGGGGCCGATCCTGCTGGCCGCCATATGCCATGAGGCGGGACATATTCTTGTGGCCCGGGGGCTGGGTGTTCCGGCGGCCCACCTGCGCCTGACCGCCTTCGGGGCGGAGCTGACCCTTGCGCCCGGGGTGGTGACTTCTTTTTGGCAGGACATCGTCCTCAGTCTCTCCGGCCCGGCGGTGAATCTCCTGGCCGCGGCGGTGTTGGCCCACCTGAACCGCTGGCCCATGCTGCTGGGGGCCAATCTGCTGCTGGGAGCCTTCAATCTTCTGCCGGTGCGGCCGCTGGACGGGGGAAACGCTCTGTTTGCGCTGCTGTCCCTCCTTGCCGGGGATCGCCGCTCGGAGCTGACGCTGGAGGCGCTATCCCTGGCCGTCGCCGTGGCGGTGTGCGCCCTCGGCGCGCTGGTCTTCTGGCAGGATCGACGGAAGCTCCAGCTTCTCCTGCTGGGGGCATGGCTGCTGTCGGAGCGGATGCGGGGAGGGGCTTGTATTTTTACGCGTGTTCCGATAAAATAGGGTCATCCATTGATACACAACGAAAGATACGGAGGAATTCGATGGACCCTCGACTGAACCGAATTTTACCGCGGGTGCAGAAGCCCGCCCGCTATACCGGCGGGGAATACCGGGAGATCCAAAAGGACAAACGTCAGGTGGATCTCCGCTTTGCGCTGTGTTTCCCTGACAACTATGAGATCGGCATGTCCAATCTCGGTGTGCGCATCCTTTATGGCGTGATGAACAACATGGACGGGGTGTGGTGCGAGCGCTGCTTTGCCCCCTGGCCAGACATGGAGGCGGAGATGCGCCAGGCGGGCATTCCCCTCTACGGACTGGAGAGCGGCGATCCCATCGGCACCTTCGACTTCATCGGCTTCTCCCTGGGCTACGAGATGGCCTATACCAACGTGCTCAACATGCTCGATCTGGCCGGACTTCCCGTCCGGGCCGCAGAGCGGGGGGAGGACGCCCCCATCGTGGTGGCCGGGGGAACCTGCGCCTACAACGGCGAGCCGCTGGCCGATTTTGTGGACATCTTCTCCCTCGGCGAGGGGGAAGACGTCACCGTGGAGATGCTGGAGCTGTACCGCAAAGGCAGGCAGCTGGGCTGGAGCAAGGCGGAGTACCTCCGCCACGCGGCCCAGATCCAGGGGCTCTACGTCCCGTCCCTGTACGACGTGACCTATCACGAGGACGGCACCGTTTCCGCCATTGTCCCCCGGGACGGTGCGCCGGAGGTCATCACCAAGCGCATTGTCCAGGAGCTGGACGACGCCTATTTTCCCACCGACACCATCATCCCCTCCACGGAGATCGTCCATGACCGGGTCATGCTGGAGCTGTTCCGGGGCTGCATCCGGGGCTGCCGCTTCTGTCAGGCCGGCTTCTGCTACCGGCCGGTGCGGCCCAAGAGCCGGGAGGTGCTGGTGCAGCAGGGCATCGAGGCCTGCCGCAGCTCCGGCTATCAGGAGATGACCCTGTCCTCGCTGTCCTCCAGCGACTACCGCCAGCTGGAGCCGCTGTGCGACGAGCTGCTGGACTACTGTGGGGAGAAAAATATCAACCTCAATCTGCCCTCCCTCCGGGCCGACGGCTTCTCCATGGGCATTATGGAGAAGCTCCAGCGCTCCCGGAAGAGCAGCATCACCTTTGCGCCGGAGGCGGGCACCCAGCGCCTGCGCGACGCCATCAACAAGAACGTCACCGAGGACGACCTGCTCCAGTCCTGCCGCACCGTCTTTGAGGGCGGCTGCAACGCGGTGAAGCTCTATTTCATGCTGGGTCTGCCCACCGAGACCGACGAGGACGTGGTGGGCATCGCGGAGCTGGCCAACAAGGTCTATCTGACCTGGCGGCAGTATGCCGTCAGTCGGGCCAGGGGTATCCGCATCACCGTCTCCACCAGCTTTTTTGTCCCCAAGCCTTTTACGCACTTCCAGTGGGAGGCCCAGATCAGCATGGAGGAGTACCAGCGCCGGGTGCAGCTGCTGCGCAGCAGCATCACCAACAAATCCATCATCTACAACTGGCATGACCCGGACACCTCCTTCCTGGAGGCGGTGTTTGCCCGGGGAGACCGGCGGCTCGGCCCGGTCATCGAGCACGCCTGGCGCAGCGGGGCCAAGTTCGACTCCTGGAGCGAGTATTTCAACCTCGATCGCTGGATGGAGGCCTTTGGGGCCTGCGGCGTCGACCCGCTGTTCTACACCGCCCGGGAGCGGCCCTATGAGGAGGTCCTGCCCTGGAGCCACATCTCCGTGGGGGTGCGTCCGGCCTACTTCTGGCGGGAGCGCAACCAGGCGTACCAGAGCGTCATCACCCCGGACTGCCGGGTGAAGTGCATGGGCTGCGGGGCGGATCGGCTGCTGGCGTGCGGGGTGTGCGACGCCCCGCTGACCCGGCGGGAGCGGGAGGAGGCGCAGGCTAATGGCTAAAATGCACAAGCACCGCCTGCTCTTCGCCAAGACGGGCCGGGCCTGCTATATCTCCCATCTTGACCTGATGCGCACCTTTCCCCGGGCCTTCCTCCGGGCGGGCATCGACGTCAAGCAGACGGAGGGCTTTAATCAGCACAGCTTTGTCTCCATCGCGCTGCCCCTCTCCCTGGGCTATTCCAGCGTGTGCGAGATTCTGGAGTTTGAGCTGGTGGGGGACACCCCGCTTTGCGAGGTGCCGGCGCGGATGAACGCCGTCCTGCCCGAAGGCATCCGGGTGCTGGACTGCTACGAGGCGCAGGTACCGGTGAAGCAGATCGCCGCTCTGCGCTGGGTGTGCCGGGCGCAGTTTGACGGCGGCGTCCCGGCGGGCGCGGGGGAGCAGTTCCTCGCCCTGTTCGATACCGATGCGCTGGTCATTCAAAAGCCCTCCAAAAAGGCGAAAAAGGGATTTACCGAGCTCGATCTCATCCCGCTGATCCACTCCCTTTCCCTGGAGGAGCGGGGGAGTGCGCTGGAGCTCACCGCCGTTCTGGCCGCCCAGAATCCGGGGCTGAACCCGGAGCTGCTCTTCTCCACGGCCCGGGAGCGGTGCCCGCTGTTCCGGCCGGATTTTGTGGAATTTCACCGGGAAGAGGTGCTGAATGCAAATTTTGAAGTTTTCCGCTGAAAACCCTTGCATTCCCGGAAGGTTCATGCTATAATTGCTCGGTTAATAAAGGGTGGTCCTCTGCGTAATCGGCGCTATGCCCGCATGAACGCCTATAAAACAGGAGGAAAAACCAATGAGCAATCTGATCGATGTTCTTAACGCCCAGAACGTTAAGAGCGAGCTCCCGACGATTGAGATCGGCAGCACTGTCCGCGTCCACATCAAGATCAAGGAGGGCGCCAAGGAGCGCATCCAGGTCTTTGAGGGCACCGTGATCGCCAAGAAGCACGGCGGCGTCAACGAGACCTTCACCGTCCGCCGCATCTCCTATGGCGTCGGCGTGGAGAAGGTGTTCCCCGTCCACTCTCCCAACGTGGTGAAGGTGGAGACCGTCCGTCGCGGTAAGGTTCGCCGCGCCAAGCTGTATTATCTGCGTGGCCGCGTGGGCAAGTCCGCCAAGGTCAAGGAGAAGCTGTAATTCCTCAGAAGAAAAACGGGAGCGGGCAACCGCTCCTTTTTTCTATGTCCCTTTTTGCATTTGTGTTGCCAGTATGACAAACCGGAGTTTGTGGAGGATAGTATAGTGATTGATTATAGAAAACTTACAAACGAAGATTTGGAAACGTTTATCAATATGCGGATCAATCAATTACGAGAAGAAGGCGCAAACGAGGATATAGATTTGAAACCAGCACTAAACGATTATTACATAAGGCACTTGTCTGATGAAACATTTGTTTCGTGGTTGGCAGTAGATGACAAGAGGATTATTGGAACAAGCGGGATGTCTATTGTGGAGAAGCCCCCTTATTTTGGATGTCCAAGCGGTAAAATGGGACTTTTATCAAGTATGTTTGTGATGAAAAAGTATAGGAGACAGGGGATAGCCAAACGGCTTCTTTCGTTGGTGATAGATGAAGCAAGAAAATGTGGCTGCGGGACAGTCCAAATTACTGCGTCTGATATGGGCGTATTGCTATACACAGATTTTGGTTTTGTAAAGAATGGGAATTTTATGCAATATAAGTTATAGCATAAATTCCAGCTTGTACAACAGAAACACTTTTGCAAAAAAGGGAGTTTTCTCTCCATTTCATCCAGTTATACAAATTTGAACGCAGAAGAAACGAGGTGTGACCATGCCCCGATCAAACAGAGTCAACCACGCCAAGCGCCAGGCGCGTCTGGCCGCCCAGAACCGGCAGCAGGCGTCGCCAGCGCAGCAGGGGATAACCGTCCAGTGGTATCCCGGCCACATGGCCAAGACCCGCCGTATGATCGCAGAGCATCTGAAGCTGGTGGATCTGGTGGTGGAGATTGTGGACGCCCGTATCCCGATCTCCAGCCGCAATCCGGACATTGACGAGCTGGTGGGGACAAAGCCCCGGCTGGTCATCCTGAACCGCGCCGATCAGGCCGATCCGGCGATGAATCAGGCCTGGGGCAGCTATTTCCGTGCCCAGGGCTTCACCGTTTTGGAGACCGACTGCCGCTCCGGGCGGGGCGTGAATCAGTTCGCGCCCGCCGTGCGCCGGATGCTCCGGGACAAGATCGAGGCCTGGGCGGAGAAGGGCCAGGTGGGCCGCAAGGTGCGGGCCATGGTGGTGGGCGTACCCAATGTGGGGAAGTCCACCTTTATCAACAAGGTGGCGGGCAAAAAGTCCGCCAACGCCCAGAACCGGCCCGGCGTCACCCGGGGAAAGCAATGGGTCACGGTGGACGACGGCCTGGAGCTGCTGGACACCCCGGGCATCCTCTGGCCCAAGTTTGAGGACCCGTCCATCGGGATGAACCTGGCCTACACCGGCGCGGTGCGGGACGAGATCATGGATCTGCAGGAGCTGGCCTGCGGGCTGGTCACCTATCTGGGAAAGCACTACCCCCAGGCCCTGGAGGCCCGCTATCAGATCGAGGTTCCGGCCCGGTTCCAGGGCTGGGAGCTGCTGGAGGCCGCCGGACGGAGACGGGGCTTCCTGATCTCCGGGGGAGAGGTGGATCTGGAGCGGATGTCCCGGGTTCTGCTGGAGGAATACCGCTCCGGCAAGCTGGGACGGTTCACGCTGGAGGAGCCGGAGGTGCCCGATCATGGTTGAACTGGAGAAAAAGACGCAGGACGCGCTCTCCCTGGAGCGGGAGGCCCATGACGCGGGCTATGCCCTGGTCTGCGGTGTGGACGAGGCGGGAGCCGGCCCCCTGGCCGGGGCGGTCTATGCCGCCGCCGTCATTTTGCCGGAGCGGTTCGATCTGCCCTATCTGAACGACTCGAAAAAAGTCACCCCCAAGCGGCGGGAGGCCCTCTTTGACGAGATTCAGCGCCAGGCCGTGGCCTGGGCCATCGCCAGCGTGGACGAATGGGAGATCGACCACATCAACATCCTGAACGCCCGGCTCAAGGCGATGGAAAAGGCCATTCAGCAGCTCGACCCCAGGGCGGATTTTGCCCTGATCGACGGCAACCGCAACGCGGGCATCACGATCCCCAACCGGATGGTGATCCACGGGGACAGCCTGAGCGCATCCATCTCCGCGGCCTCCATTCTGGCCAAGGTGGCCCGGGACCGCTATATGCTGGAGATGGCGCAGCAGTACCCGGAGTACCGCTTTGAACAGCACAAGGGTTATGGCACCAAGCTGCACTATGAGATGCTGCGCAAATACGGCCCCTGTCCGATCCACCGCCTGACCTTCCTGAAGAACCTATGAGCGGGGATACATCCCTCCTGGGCAGGTGGGGGGAGGAGCAG
>JAFVAS010000328.1 GCA_017480395.1 Oscillospiraceae bacterium
GATGGCACCGCCGCCACGCTTCAGAAAATGTACCGGATCGTACCGGATCGCTTTGAGACAGATCCGGTGGGCTATGCGCTGGATTTCCCCAATGGCGAGAGCTGGTCCTTTGGGGACTCCGTTGCCATCGGTCTGCTGCTGGGCCATCATGTGGGCGACTATCAGGAGGTTGCCGCCCCCGTTGCGGGGCCGGATGGCCGCTATGAGATCCCGGCGGATGCGAAATCGATCCGCTGGTATCAGACCATCAATCAACGATTTATTCTGGAAGACTTCTTCGCAAAGATGAATTATTATTACGGACGAGGTTGAGCGACAGCGGAGGTGATTCTATGGCGAAGATCGTAAAGCCCTTGCACGTCGGCATCAGCGTTGCGCATATGGAGGAGGCCCTGGCGTGGTACAGCAGGAATCTGGGCTTCCATCTGGTCAAAGATGATGGCTATGTCGCGCCCCTGGAGGCCCGCATCTGTTTTGTTGAGCGGGATGGATTTCAGATCGAGCTGTTTGAATACAAGCGGCCAAAGCCCCTCCCGGAGGAGCGAAGGATGCCGAATTCGGATCTGCAGACGATTGGCACAAAGCATGTGGCCTTCCAGGTGGATGACATGGCGGAAATGAAACGCCGCCTGCTGGAAAACGGGACGGAGATCGCCCACGAGACCAGGATGGGAACGGAGCATGTCCTGTTTATCCGGGACTGCAGCGGAGTGCTGATCGAACTGATTCAGATGAGCTCCTAGCGTCGCCCCATCCCCGGCGGTGGGCCCTGTCCCCCCCGATGCGGCGCGTGCCACAAAAGGAGACTTTCTTCTGTTCTGCAATGGAAAAGCCCCGGAATCTGAGGATTCCGGGGCTTTTTGTGACTTTTTGGGTGGCACACAGGCTTGAGCGTCGATCCGCGGCTGAGGAAGCTTGTTCTCCAGCCCTATCCAACCAAGCTCGTTTTTTTCAGCACCGCATTGCTGACGGCCCCGATGGCGGCGGCGAAGATCGCACCGCCAACCAGGCACATGCCCACATTCCCGACGCCGGAATTCAGCGGCGTGAGCATCGGAATCATCATAAAGAGGAGCATCCCGCCGAACAGGGACAGGCAGATGCTCATCCAGCTCCGGCCCTTGGCGAACACACTCATCAGCAGAAAGATCGACACAAAGACCGCCGACAGAAAAATCTTCGCCAGCATGCACATCACAAGCCCGCGGATTCCGGCATCACCAAGGTCGAAGGAAAGCCCCGCCACGGAGCCGCCGAACACACCGCCGAGGAAGAACGCAAGAAGAAACAGCGCCCCGGCGATGACGCCGATGATGGTTTTGGACGCCACATAGTCCGTCTTCCTTGCCCGGACGGTAAAGAGATTTTTGGCGTAGCCGCTGCGGAAATCCTCCGCCGTGAAGAGGCACAGGAACACGCCGATCAGGAAGTACATGAGGTTGATGTTCATCATGCCGGTCATGTCCATTTCGGCCTCGGCTGCCGCAGCGTCGCCGCCGCTCAGGGCCCCACCCATGGCGGCCATCATACCGCCTCCGCTGGATTCGATGATCTGCCAGGTGTTCGTGAACATCAGTCCATCGGCGGCGCCGCCGACCATACCCGTCATCACCAAAACCAGAATCGGGATTGCAAAGGAGACGCCAAGGCAGACCCAGAAGAGCGGCGTTGCGAACATTCTTCGCGCATCGACCCGGAGCATACTGTTCAGCCGCCTCGAAAAGCTGTGTGACGGGAATTGATTGCCCTTTGTCCGTGCCATGTTATCGGTCCTCCTTTTCCCGCATCAGGTCGATATAGTATTCCTCCAGTCCGATCTTCGCGGATCGGAGGTCTCTTGTGAGGATGCCGTTTTCATAGAGGAATCTGACGATCTCCTGCGGGGGAACGAGATCATAGACCCGGAGAGATCCGCCCTCGTCCGCCTCCACCCGGGTAAATCGACGGGAGAGCAGCCGTTCTGTCCGTGCCATATCTCCGGTTTTCAGCGCGATGTAGGTGCGGCAGCTCTTCTCCAGCTCCTGCGCCGTCATCTCCCGGATCATCTGACCCTTGCGGATGAAGCCGTAGTGGGTGGCGATCTTCTCCAGCTCGCCGAGGATATGGGAGGAGATCAGCACCGTGCAGCCGTCGTTTTGTGTGATGTCGGTGAGCACCTCCCGCATGATGCGCATGCCGTCGGCGTCCAGGCCGTTGATGGGTTCGTCCAGGATCAACAGGGCCGGATTCCCCAGCAGGGCGAAGGCGATGCCGATGCGCTGCTTCATGCCCAGGGAGCAGTTGCGGAACTTGTTGGAGGCCGCGCCCTCCATTCGGACGGTTTTCAGCACCCTTGCGATTTCCTTCTCCGGGTTTTTGACGCCGAGATTGGTCGCCTGGATCATCATGTTGTTCCATACGCTGAGATTGGGAAAGCAGCCGGGAGACTCAATCAGCACGCCGACCCTTGCGCGCACGTCGGGATCGGTGTGATCCCGCCCGAAGAGCCTGATGCTGCCGCTGTTCTCATGGATCAGGCCGCAGATCATCTTTTCCGTGGTGGACTTGCCGCTGCCGTTCTCCCCGATAAAACCGTAGATGGCACCCTGGGGAACGGTCAGATTCAGGCCGCGCACGGCCCGCTTGTCGCCAAAGCGTTTGGATAGATTTCGGATTTCGATTGCATTCATGTTCGCCGCCTCCTTTAATACACGTCGCTGGCGGCCAAAACGACAGAGCCCAGCGCGTTGTAGATCACCGCCCACACGATGGAGATGACGGCGCAGGTGCCCAGCGTCATAAGATCGCTGCTCAGGCAGGCGTTGACCGAGGAGCCATAGAGAAATAGATTCAATGCGGAGCCGCTGCCCAGCAGCGCAGCCGCACCGATGACGGGAATGCCCGTGCCGATGAAAAAGGAGAGGGCGATCGAGATCCCGAAATGCCGCCGAAGCACCACGTTCAGGAAGGTGTAGAGGCTGGCCCAGCCGAGGCTCATGACCATTTTTCCGGCCACCGCGATCAGCAATGAGCCAACGTGGACCTTCATAGATGCGCCGGTGATGAGCCCGGCGCCCGCCCCGGCGATCAGATAGGCCGCGCACATACAGACCATGCCAAAGGCACAGACGATGGACTTGCTCATCATGTAATCCCGTTTTTTGGCATGGGTTGTGAACAGCTGCTTGACGTAACCGGAGCGGTAGTCGTGTCCGATGAAGATGGACACCATGATCCCGCCGAAGAGGAAGACCATGTTCATGTTGGCATAGTCGCCGATGTCGCGCACGATATACAGCGGGATGTCCGCGGCGACGATGTTCCAGGTGTTGGTATAGAGCGGCACACCGCCGTCCATACCGCCCATGGAGAGCACCATGGCGGGGATCAGGGCGGAGATGGCCAGCATAATGTAGAACAGCGGGGTGTGGAGCAGACGCTAAAAATCCACGCCCAGCATACTTTTCAGCCGCTCGGCCACGCTGGGGGAGCGGAAGGTCGGTGTGAATGTCCGTTCCATGTCAGATGCCCTCCTTGCCGCGCATCAGTTCAATATAGTATTCTTCCAGCCCGATCCTGTTTTGCACAATCTCGCTGACGGAAAGCCCGTTTTGCATCAGATAGTCCACAATCCCCTCCGTGTCGTCCACGTCGTAGACGCGAACCGCGCCCTCCTCGGCCCGGACATCCGGGTATTTCCGGCGCAGGGCGCTGAAGATGCGCTGCAAATCCGGCGATTTGACCGCGGTGAAGCTCCGGCATCGCCCCTCCATCTCCTCCGCCGTCAGCTCCTGGATCATTTTTCCCTGGCGGATGATGCCGTAGTGGGTGGCGATCTTCTCCAGCTCGCCGAGGATATGGGAGGAGATCAGCACCGTGCACCCGTAGTTCTTTGTGATATCCACCAGGATTTCGCGCATGAGTCGCATGCCGTCGGCGTCCAGGCCGTTGATGGGCTCGTCCAGGATCAACAGGGCCGGATCTCCCAGAAGCGCCATGGCGATGCCGATGCGCTGCTTCATGCCCAGGGAGCACTTTTTGAACTTGAGGTTTTTGTGCTCCTCCATGCGGACGATCTTCAGCACCCTGTCAATTTCCGCGTCGGGGTCTTCCAGATTGAGGTTGATGCACTGCATCATCAGGTTCTGACCGATGCTGGAATTCGGGAAGCACCCCGTGTTTTCGATGAGTGCGCCGACCCTGGCGCGGACCCCTGCATCCCGGTAGCTTTTCCCGAACAGCCTGATCCTGCCACCGCTGGGGACCAGATGTCCGCAGATCAGCTTCTCGGTGGTGGACTTGCCGCTGCCGTTTTCCCCGATGAAGCCGTAGATCGCGCCGACGGGCACGGTCATGTCCAGCCCATCCAGCGCGTACAGCCCCCGGAAGGACTTTTTCAGCCCTCTGATTTCAATGGCGTTCATGGCGTGTGTTCTCCTGTCCTTTTGAATGTGGCTGCATTCTACCGCCCGGATGTTTGCGGATTGCTTTTGTTTTGTTAAAGAAATGTTATTCATGAAAAAAACTCCGGGACGGTCAAAGTCCCGGAGTTTATAAAATGGCGGTCGATTCATCCCGGCCACGGGGAAAACGGCCCGGCGGTTCCGATCTGTTTCACGCCTGTGTTCTCAGGGTCACCGTAAAGGTGCTTCCCTCACCGGGCGCGCTCATCACGCGGACCTCTCCCCCTGTCATGTCAAGAATCCGCTTCACCAGCGCAAGGCCAAGGCCGTTGCCCCGGGTGGCGTGGGAGGTGTCGCCCTGGTAGAACTTATCAAAGATATGCCGCACCGTTTCCTCTGTCATGCCGCAGCCGGTATCCCGGACGGATATGACCGCGCATCCGCCCTCGTTTTTCAGCGAGACGCCCACCGTCCCGCCCGGCTCGGTGAACTTGAAGGCATTGGAGAGCAGATTGTTCCAGACGATCGACAGCAGCTCCCGGTCAGAATCGACGGTCACGCCGTCTTCGATTGCGGGGACGATCTCGATCTGTTTCTCCTCCCAAACCGGTTCAAACCCGAGCAGGCACTCCGCGACCTGGCCGCTCAGATCAAAGGTCTGGGTGCTCAGCCCCACCTGCTGGTTCTCCAGGCGGCTCAGCTTGAGGATGTTGGAGATCAGCGTATTCAGACGTGTGGCCGCATCGTAGATGGTCTCGGGATACTCGCGCCGCTGCTGCTCCGTCAGGGCGTCCGACTGTAAGAGCTGGGCATAATTCTGGATCACGGCAATGGGCGTTTTGATCTCATGGGAGACGTTTGAAATGAAATCTGTTTTCAGCGTCTCAATGCTGCCCAGCTCGGCGATCATTGTGTTGAGATCGTGGATCATAAGATCCAGATAGTCTTCCTTGCCCTCCTCGTGCAGCGGGTCGATCCGCACCGTGAAGTCCCCGCGGGACACCCGCTTCGTGGCGTCTGATATCGCCTGCATGGGTGCGTCGTAGACGGCCTTCATTCTGGCGCGGATCAGCCAGGTGAGCAGCAGGGCGACGCCGATCCAATAGAACACCATGATATGCACCTGAATGATGGGAAGCCATTCCGCCTGGTTCATCCCGACGACGATTCCCGTGCTGATTCCGGAGGTGCCCAGCAGCACCCCCAGCACGATCCAGAAGACGGATTTTGGGAAGCGGCTCTCCCCCTGCGGCTGGGCCCGTCTCATTTCAATACCGCCTTATATCCGAGGCCGTGAACCGTCTGTATCTCAAAGTCCTGGCAGTCCGCCAGCTTGGCGCGCAGCTTTGTCATGTATACATCCACGGTGCGGGTGCCGGATGTGGTGCCCACGTCCCAGAACTCGTCCATCAGCTGCTGACGGGTGAAGGTCTTCTTCGGATAGGACAGCAGCTTATAGAGGATGTTGAACTCGCGGATCGTCAGCGAAATCTCCACCTCTCCCAGCATGGCGGTGTGCTCATCCAAATCCATAACGAAGGAGCCGATCTCCAGGCGATGGCTGGTGGCGATCTTGGCGCGGCGCAGGAGCGCGCCGATCCGCAGCAGCAACTCATCCAGGTTGACCGGCTTGGTCATGTAGTCGTCGATGCCGATGCGATAGCTCCTCTGCATGGAGAGGATGTCGTCCTTCGCCGTCATAAACAGAATGGGAATCTCGGCGTTCAGACTGCGGACGGTTTTTGCGAACTCATATCCGTCAATCTCCGGCATCATAATGTCGGAGATAATCAGGTCGAACATGGTCTCATACATGGCGTCGTAGGCGTCGTTCGCGTTCAGGCAGCCCGTCGCCTCATAGCCGCGCTGATTCAGAAACGAGCAGACCGAACGGTTCAGGTCTTTGTCGTCCTCCACCACAAGAATTTTGAACATAGCAACCACCTCGGCAATGTTGATGGGGCTATTATACATCCCAAATGTTAAAGTTTTGTTTACAGGATTCATTTTTTCAGGTCTCTGGCGAGAATTGCCCGGTGAGGGCGAAGGTCAGCAGAGGGCCGCCGAAGGTTGGTGGGAGCGCCCGGCGGGACAAAGGCAGCCCAGGGCCGCGGCGCAAGTGCGCCGTCACAAGCGTTTTGCCGCAGGCAAAACCTTGGCGAAGGGCGGATTCACTCCGCCTGAGCAGGTCAAATACAGAAAACGGACACGCCTTTGGGCGTGTCCGTCTGAATGGTGCCGGTGACCGGACAGCGGCGGGCTTCGCCCGCATGCATCGTTCGGCTTCGCCAATCAGACTTCGCTGCGCTCGTCTTCTTGGAGCCTCACAGATCGAACCGGTACGCCATCGCTGGCGGTGGATTTTGAGTCCACTACGTCTACCAATTCCATCACACCGGCAAAGCGCTGGTTGTCTGGACTATTATACAGGATTTGGCCCCGGATGGCAAGAGAAATCTTTTTGCGTCAAACTGGACATCCGGTTGCAAATAATGCTATGCTTTTTCAAGTTTGTGTGTTATAATCGTATGGAATGATGCACAATGGCGGTTTAGCGGCGTTTTTGCCGCCGCCGGAAGGGGGTGTGGGGATGGAGAACATAGCCAGAGGGTTTGGCCGGCTCTGGGCGGCGGTGCTGCTGACGGCGGCGGCGCTGCTGGTGCTGTCCGGGTGCGGCCTGCGCTCGCCGGAGGAGCTCTACGCCCTGCCCCGGCTCTCCGCCGAGTATGAGAGCCTCCAGTCCGCGCTGGAGGGGCTGCAGGCCCAGGGCTACGAGTACGCCGCCCCCACCGCCGGCTCCAACACACAGTCGGTGCAGCTGCTCGACCTGGACAGCGACGGCGTGGACGAGGCCA
>JAFVAS010000329.1 GCA_017480395.1 Oscillospiraceae bacterium
TCGCGCCGACGGTGCCGTCGCCGCCGAGACCCCAGAACTTGCACTCGATGGTGCCCTCGGCCGCGGTGTTGGGCGCGTGGGACTCATCCAGAGACAGGTTGGTCACATCGTCAAAGACGTTGATGGTGAAGCCGTTGAGGGGCTTGTCGGCCTTGGCGTTGGTGAAGGCGGAGATGATGCCGCCGGGGGTGGTGTCCTTGCTGCCCAGGCCGTAGCGGCCGCCGCAGAGGCGCACGTCGGCGAACTTGGTGCCGCGGATGGCGGCGGCCACGTCCAGATACAGCGGCTCGCCGGGGGCGCCGGGCTCCTTGCAGCGATCCATGACCACGATGTTCTTCACGGTGTCGGGGATGGCCTCGACAAACTTCGCCTGGGCGAAGGGGCGATAGAGGCGGACCTTGATGAGGCCGACCTTCTGGCCCTTGGAGGTCAGGTAGTCGATGACCTCCTCGGCGGCGTCCACCATGGAGCCCATGGCCACCATGACGGTGTCGGCGTCGGGGGCACCGTAGTAGTTGAACAGCTTGTAGTTGGTGCCGATCTTCTCGTTGACCTGATCCATGCAGCCCTGCACCACGTCGGGGAAGGCGTCATAGAACTTGTTGGCGGCCTCGCGGGTCTGGAAGAAGATGTCGGGGTTCTGGTTGGAGCCGCGGAGGACGGGATGCTCCGGGTTCAGGGCGCGGGCGCGGAACCTGGCGATGGCGTCCCAGTCGGCCATCTCGGCCAGATCCTTGTAGTCCCAGACGGCGACCTTGCGGATCTCGTGGGAGGTGCGGAAGCCGTCGAAGAAGTGCAGGACGGGAACGCTGCCCTTGATGGTGGACAGGTGGGCGACGGCGCCCAGATCCATGGCCTCCTGGGGATTGGTGGAGGCCAGCAGAGCGTAACCCGTCTGGCGACATGCCATAACGTCGGAGTGGTCGCCGAAAATGCTCAGGGCGTGGGTGGCCAGGGCACGGGCGGAGACGTTGATGACGCCGGGCATCAGCTCGCCGGCGATCTTATACATGTTGGGGATCATCAGCAGCAGGCCCTGGGACGCGGTGTAGGTGGTGGTCAGGGCACCGGCGGTGATGGAGCCGTGAACCGCGCCGGCGGCGCCGCCCTCGGACTGCATCTCGGCGATCTTGACCGTCTGGCCGAAGATGTTCTTCAAGCCGTGGGCGGCCCACTCGTCGGTCAGCTCGGCCATGACGGAAGAGGGCGTGATCGGATAGATCGCGGCGACTTCCGTAAAGGCATAGGATACGGTGGCGGCAGCGGTGTTGCCGTCCATGGTTTTCAGTTTGCGTTGGATAGCCATGTTTTCATGTTCCTCCTTTATCATTTTCCCGTCTCGGAGTTGGACGCTTTGATACGCATAATATTATACAGCGCAGGGCGGAATTTGTAAACCTTTTTGTGGATTCCGTCAACACTTTTTTCACATTTAAAAAAGTATTTTCTGGAATTCGCCGTCGAATCGGCAGATCTCCGGCACGGTTCCGCGCCCTTGACCACCCAAGCCCGCCGGGCATTTTCTTTAAATTTTTGTAAACTTTTTTATATTGCAAAGTAACTTGTTTTATGACTATAATAGGCATACGGCGGTAGACATAACGATCCGCCGCCCTTTTCTTTGCTTTTTCGGCGCAAGGGACAAATCGAGATCAATCGTGCGGGAGTTGGAGACATATGAGACGGACGGGAAGAATCTGGCTGTGGGCGCTGCTGCTGGCGCTGCTGCTGACGGGGTGCGGACACGCCTCGGCGGCGGCATCAGAGGCATCCTCCGCAGGGCCGGCGGCCTCCGCGTCCTCCTCCTCATCCTCCTCCGCCGCAGCCTCCGGCGAGGACGCCGATGCGTCGGGCGCAGCCTCCGGCGAGCGTGCGGAATCCTCCGGGGAGGACGCCGCGCCCGCCCCGATTTTTGGCGGAATCAGCGCTTCGGAGTCCGCCGCCCCGGCGGCCCAGGCCCCCGCGGTGTCGGTGGTGCGGGATTACGGCACCGCCGCCGTCTCCGACTTCGCCACCGACCGGCTGGCGGTGGACATCCGCTACCCCAGCGGTGACTGCGAGGCCATGACCCAGGCCATCACCGACTGGATCAGCACCGCCTCCCGCCACTACGGCTCGGAGGAGCGGGGCACCCCCGCCCACCTGACCATGGACTACTGCTCCTACCAGGTCAACCGCCGGGTGGTCAGCGTCGCCCTCTTCGGGGTCATCAGCCGCTCCCACGACGCGCTGCCGGAGCCGGTGGCCGCCGCCTTCACCGTGGATCGCGCCAGCGGCCTGCCCCTGACTCTGGACGACATCCTCCCGGAGGGGGGACAGGATGTCCTGCTGGAAAAGGCCGCCCAGCAGAGCGGACAGGGGCAGCAGCGGAGCTTGCTGGACACCTGGATGCTGACCGACGAGGCGGTGCGCCTCTACCTCACCGATGAGACGGGCATCTCCGCCGTGGATATCCCCTATGCCGACCTGGAGGGGTATCTCGCCATCCCACATCCGCCCCAGGTGGCCCTCACCTTTGACGACGGCCCCAGCGCCAACACCGACACGATTCTCGACCTCTTCCAGCAGTACGGCGGTCACGGCACCTTCTGCGTGGTGGGCAACCGGGTGGAGGAGTACGCCGACCAGGCCAGGCGCATTGTGAACGAAGGCAGCCAGATCATCAGCCACAGCTGGCAGCACACCCAGCTCACCAAGCTCACCAGCGACGAGATCCGCAGCGACCTCTCCCGCACCAACGAGATCATCCAGAGCACGACCGGGGTCACCCCGGCGGCTCTGCGCCCGCCCTACGGCTCCACCGACGACTCGGTGAAGGCGGTGTGCGTGGAGCTGGGGCTGTACATGGTCAACTGGTGCATCGACACCGAGGACTGGCGCACCAAGGACGCCCAGGCCATCGCCGATGTGATCCTCTCGGAGGTTCAGGATGGAGCAATCGTCCTCTCCCACGACCTCTACGTCTCCACCGCCGACGCCATGAAGATCGTCATCCCCGCCCTGATCGAGCAGGGGTATGACCTGGTGACGGTGGGCGAGCTGCTGAACGATCCCCAGCCCGGCACCCTCTACCGCCAGGCGAATTGACCGCGCATACGCAAAACGAAACGCCCTCTGGCTCCGAACTGCGGAGCCAGAGGGCGTCTTTGTTCCGGTTACGGCGCGGCGGGCGGATGCAGCGGGAGCACCAGGGTGAAGGTGCTGCCCGCCCCCGGCGCGCTGGTGACGTCGATGTGTCCCCCGTGGCGCTGGGCGATCCAGTGGGCGATGGAGAGGCCCAGCCCGGTGCCGCCGGTGTTGCGGCTGCGGGAGGAGTCGGCGCGGAAGAAGCGGTCAAAGAGCCGGGGGATGTCCTCCGGGGCGATGCCCACGCCGGTGTCCCGGACGCTGAGGCGGACGGCGGCCCCGTCCCGGGTCAGGCCGAGGGTGATGGTGCCCCCCTCCGGGGTGTACTTCACCGCGTTGTCGCAGAGAATCCGCAGGCACTCCTTCACCAGCTCCGGGTCGGCCGTGGCGGTGACGCCGCTGTCGATCTCCGCCTCCACATGGTACTCCTGGGCGATGAGGGCGGTCTCCCGGGCCACGGCGGTGGCCAGGGCGGTGAGGTCAACGGCCTGGGGCTCGAAGTGCTGGGTCTCCTTATCCCCCCGCACCAGGAAGAGCAGCTGGTTGACCAGATTGCTCATCCCCTGGGTCTCGCGGCAGATGGCCTCGATCCCCTCTTGCAGAATCTGGGGGTCCTCCTTGCCCCAGCGGTCCAGCAGGTCGGCGTAGCTCTGGATGACGGCGATGGGGGTGCGCAGCTCGTGGCTGGCGTCGGAGGTGAAGCGCACCTGGGCCTGATACCGCTCGTCAATGCGGTCCAGCATAGCGTTGATGGCCTCGGTGATGAGGCGCACCTCCCGCCCGCCGGCGGTGGCCAGGTCGTCGTTCAGGGTGCGCACATCCACCAGATCCAGCTTTTTGGCCAGCTGGCGCAGCTCGTCGGCGTTCAGGCTGGCGTCCTTGCGCTCGATGGCGGCCTCGGTGGCGGCCTCCCGGGCGAGGCGGGTCTCCCGGACGCGGCGGTGGGCCCGGCCCAGGTCGATCCCCAGCAGCGCCGCCTCCAGCGCCGCCACCAGCAGCCAGCCGATCAGACTGCCCCGGAAGGCGAAGAGCAGAATCAGATTCAGGGCGAGAAAGCCCCCCAGGCACCGGGTCAGGGCGATCAGATAGGGCCGTGTCTCCCGGCGGCGGGCGGACAGGCGGGACTCAGCGGATGACATAGCCCACGCCCCGAACTGTGTCGATCAGCTGGGCGCTGAGCTTGCTGCGCAGGGCGCGGATGTAGACATCCACTGTGTTGGTCTCTCCGACGAAGTCGTAGCCCCACACCGCCTCCAGCAGCTCGGCGCGGCGCATCACCCTGCCCTGGTGGGCCATGAGGCACTCCAGCAGGTCGAACTCCTTGCGGGTCAGCTCCACCTCTTTGCCCTCTCTGGTGACCCGGCGGCTCTCCGGCTCCAGGCGGACGCCCTGGACGGTGTAGCTCATCAGCTCCGCCTCCGGGGTCTGGCGGCGGCGCAGGGCCACCCGCACCCGGGCCAGCAGCACCGAGATGTCAAAGGGCTTGGTGACGTAGTCGTCCGCCCCGGCGTCCAGGCCGGACACCATGTCCATGGAGGTGTCCCGGGCGGTGAGCAGAATGACGGGCAGACCGGGCTTCTCCCGGCGGATGCGCCGCAGCACCTCCAGCCCGTTCAGGCCGGGGAGCATGATGTCCAGCAGCACCAGGTCGAACCCGCCGCTGAGGGCCATGTCCAGGCCGGTCTTGCCGTCCAGGGCGCTGCCGGTCTCATAGCCCTCGTGGCTCAGCTCCAGCACCAGCACCCGGTTCAGGGCGGCCTCGTCCTCCACGATCAGAATTTTTTCCGACATGATTGTTCCCTCCCTCTCTGTCTCGGCGGCCCGTCAGACGCGGGCGACGCCGGTCTCTCTGGCCGCCTGGGCCACGGCGCTGGCCACGGCGGGCCGCACCCGGGGGTCGAAGGCGGCGGGGATGATATAGTCGGGGCGAAGCTCCTCGTCGCTGACCAGCGCGGCCAGGGCGCGGGCGGCGGCGATCTTCATCTCCTCGTTGATGTCGCTGGCCCGGACGTCCAGAGCCCCCCGGAACACCCCGGGGAAGGCCAGCACGTTGTTGATCTGGTTGGGGAAGTCGCTGCGGCCCGTGCCGACGACGGCGGCCCCGGCCTCCCGGGCCAGGTCGGGCATGATCTCCGGCACCGGGTTGGCCATGGGGAAGAGGATGGGCTGTTCCGCCATGGTGCGGATCATCTCCTGGGTCACCACCCCGGGGGAGGACACGCCGATGAACAGGTCGGCCCCCACCATCACGTCGGCCAGGGAGCCGGATTTGTCCGCGGCGTTGGAGATGGCCAGCAGGGCCTGCTTCTCGGCGTTGAGGTCGGTGCGGCCGGACCAGATGGCCCCCTTCCGGTCGCAGATGACGGCGTCCCGGAGGCCCATGCGCTTGAGCAGCTTGAAGATGGCGGTGCCGGCGGCCCCAGCCCCGGAGAAGACGGCGGTAATGTCCTCCATGCGCTTGCCCACAATCTTGAGGGCGTTGATCAGGGCGGCGGCCACGATGATGGCGGTGCCGTGCTGGTCGTCGTGGAAGATGGGGATGTCGCAGCGCTGCTTGAGGCGGCGCTCGATCTCAAAGCACCGGGGGGCGGAGATATCCTCCAGGTTGACGCCCCCGAAGGAGCCGGCCAGCAGGGCGACGGTGTTGACGATCTCGTCCACGTCCTTGCTGCGGATGCACAGGGGGACGGCGTCCACGCCGCCGAAGCTCTTGAACAGGACGCACTTGCCCTCCATGACGGGCATACCCGCCTCCGGGCCGATGTCCCCCAGGCCGAGGACGGCGGTGCCGTCGGTGACCACGGCCACGGTGTTCCAGCGGCCGGTCAGCTCATAGCTCTTGGCCGGGTCCTTCTGGATCTCCAGGCAGGGCTGGGCCACGCCGGGGGTGTAGGCCAGGGAGAGGGCCTCCTTGTCCTTGACCTCCATCTTGGGGACGGTGGAGAGCTTGCCCCGCCACTCGTAGTGCTTTTTCAGGGATTCTTCCGCGTAATTCATGTTTTGACCTCCCGATCGATGCTGATTCAGCTTACATTATATAGATGATTTTCCGGTTTGACAAGTTTTATCCGTGGGGGATTTACGAAACGCGGATTTTTTTGTAATATAATCGGGATAGACCGAGAAAGGAGGCGTCGCCCATGGCAAGGATCGGCCTGAAATCAGAGCCCATCGCCCTCTCCCCGGAGACGGTGGACAAGCTGCTGCAGCGGGGCAGCGGGGACGCCGCCCTGCTCTACCTCTACCTGCTGCGCACCGGGGGAGAGTACGCTCCCAAGGCGGCGCAGCAGGCCCTGCAATGGAACGCCGCCCGGGTGATGAGCGCCTTCGCCCACCTGACGGAGCTGGGCCTGGCGGAGGACAACACCCCGCCGGAGCGCAAGCTGGCCCCCCAGAGCGGGGACTGCCCGGACTACACCCGGGACGACATCACCGCCGAGCTCTCCGCCCCGGAGTCCCCGTTCCCCGCCCTGGCGGCGGAGGTGGAGCACCTGCTGGGCCGGAAGCTGCCCACCTATGAGATGAAGATCCTGCTGGAGCTGTACGACCACCTGGCCATGCCGCCGGAGGTGCTGCTGGAGCTGATCGCCCACCAGATCCAGGAGGTGGAGGCGAAGTACGGCCCCGGCCGACGGCCCCGGATGAGCGAGATCAAGCCGGTGGCCTACAAGTGGAAGAAAAACGGCATCGACACCCTGGAGAGCGCCGACGCCTACCTGAAAAAGCAGGACTACCTCCGCTCCCGGGAGGGGATGCTGCTCCAGGCGGTGGGAATCACCGGCCGGGAGGCCATCGAGGGGGAGCGCCGCTTCCTCCACCAGTGGACGGAGTGGGGCTTCGGGCCGGAGGCGGTGCGCCTGGCCTACGAGCGCACCCTGCTGAGCAAGGGGGAGATGCGGTGGCCCTACTGCAACGGCATCCTGCGCCGCTGGAACGAGAAGGGGCTCCACGATCCGGAGGCCATCGCCCGGGCGGAGACCCCGGAGCGCAAGCGCAGACAGAACGCCCCGGGCGCCGCCCCCGCCAAGAGCGCGCCCCCCAGCGCCCGGCAGAACGCCCAGTGGCTCCAGCAGTTTTTGGCCCAGGATGAGGAGGGTTGACCATGGCCTATACATCAGATGTCATCCGCCGCGCCACCGCCCGGCTGGAGCGGCAGCGCACCGCCCATCGCTCCCAGCAGCGGGCCGTGCGCGCTGAAATCTACGAGGCGGTGCCCGCGCTGCGGGAGATCGACGCGTCCATCTCCGCCGGAATGCAGGCCGTGGCCGCCGCCGCCTTCGACTACGGCACCGACCCCCGGGAGCGGGTGGAGCAGCTCCGGCAGCAGAACCTGGAGCTGCGCCGCCGCCGCCGGGAACTGCTGATCGAGCACGGCTACGAGCCGGACAGCCTGGACGACAAGCCCCTGTGCCCGCGCTGCGACGACCGGGGGTGGAACGGCTCCACCATGTGCACCTGCCTGAGCGACCTGTGCGCCCAGGAGCAGATCGCCTCCCTGTCCTCCATGCTCGACCTGGGGGAGCAGAGCTTTGAGACCTTCTCCCTGGACTGGTACAGCCGCGCATACGACGACGCGCTGGGCATGTCCCCCTGGCAGAACATGACGGGGGTGCGCCAACTGTGCGAAAACTACGCCAACCGCTTCGGCAAATTCGTCATCCACAACCTGTTCCTCTCCGGCGCGCCAGGGCTGGGGAAGACCTTCCTCTCCGCCGCCATCGCCCGGGTGGTCAGCGAGAAGGGGTACAGCGTGGTCTACGACACGGCGGTGCACATCTTCTCCGCCTTTGAGGACGCCAAGTTCGGCCGGGGGGAGGAGGCGGAGGCGGCGGTGAACCGCGCCCTGTCCTGCGACCTGCTGATCCTGGATGACCTGGGCAGCGAGCTGACCTCCCCCATGAGCCAGTCCGCCCTCTACACCATTGTCAACACCCGCCTGATGGGGGAGAAGCACACCGTCATCTCCTCCAACCTCACCATGGAGGACATCCGGCAGCGCTATCAGCCCATGATCGCCTCCCGCCTGGAGGGGGAGTACCGGGAGCTGTCCTTCGTCGGGGAGGACATCCGGCTCCAGCGAAAAAACTGACCGTTGGTCTAATTTAATTCCTTATCGTTTACAAACAATTCATAGTTCCGTCATGGAACCGCCGCATTTCTGGATTAAGATACAATTGTTCCAAGGAACACGGAACAAATACCTCCCTCTCTCTTTTCTCTCTCAAAAAAAGCCCGGCCTCGCAAGAGGCCGGGTTTTTTTGTCGCTTCTGTGCGCCCTCCCGGCGGGAGCACACATATAATGCGCGGCGCATGTCTTGCGCGAAACCACCGGGCATGTTATGATTTTGATATTATTTCAGGGGGTGAGATGGTGAGAACGCCGAAATTTACGCTGAATGCCCTTCTGGCTGTGGTGCTGTTCTTTTCCGCAATGATCTTTTTCTTCACCGTCACCATGGTGAACCTCTCCGACCGCCTGGCGGTGAATGAGTATATCGAAATCGAGGGGACAGACCTGGCGGTGCGCTACTCCTCACTGGAGCCGAACGGCATCTACCAGGGGAGCAAAAACATGGGGACGCTGAAGGTGGAGGGAGACTTCGGCGCCGAGTGGGGCACCTTTACGGCGGGCGATTGCCTGTATATCAACGAATATACCGCAACGGATCTGGGGCTGATGCTGTGCAGCGTCGTGAAGATTGACCTGACCACGTTTGATAAGCAGGTGATCCTGCCGAACGCGATCCTGCGGGGGCGCTGTGCCTCCGGGGAACCGGTGTGTGTCACCGGGGGCATGCTGCCCTCCAATTTCCCGGAGACCAATTCGCTGTGCAGGCTGTACAACATGACCGTCGGGAGGGAGGACATCACCGTCAGGTATCTGGATCCCGGCACGGCGGAGGTGATCTATTCCGTTCCGGACGACACCGCGCTTCAGCCGGACTTTGAGGGGCGCTATCTGGAGCGCACCCTGGGGGAGGTGATGGCGTGGAACTCATAGACCGCATGAAAAAGATCGGCTTTTCCCAGTTGTGTGTGTATTGTTATCAGATCTGTACGCTGCTTCCGCTGCCCTATATCCTGGTTGCGCCGGGATACATGGGGCTGCTCACCCACAGGAACCTGCTGTCGGTGCTGTTTGACGTGGGAATGGCGGCGCTGCCGCGGGCGGAGACGCTGGCGCTCTCCCTGCTCTATCGCCATACGGCCAGCGAGCGCGCCGTCTACTTCACCATGCTGACCGCGGCGCTGCTCCTGGGACTGCTGCTGGGCCGGCTGCTGCGCGCCGCCCCTAAGACCGCGGAAATCACCCAAAGGGCGCTCGCCGGTCTGCTGGGGGCTGACCTGTTGCTGCGGGTCCTGCCGTTTCCCTGCAATCTCGCCTTCGGATGGGCGGCCTCCGCCCTTGGCTTTGCGGTGGAAGCGCTGTGCCTGGCGCTGCTTGTGACCGATCTGCGCGGAGCGCGGCGGAGCGCCGCCGGGTGAGGGGATGCCGGACAGGGATAGATAGACCGATCAAAGGGGCTGTGGATCACAGCCCCTTTCCCCTTTTTGCCGGTTTGCCAGCCCGGGGGACGTTCTGGCCCGGCGCAGAACTTTCTTCCCGCGGGGTTTTCTTTTTGCCGGCGGAGTGATATAATTTATTCTGTATCAGTATCTGCATGATTTCGATTCGGAGGTTTGCGCCCATGAATACTCCTCTGCTGAAGCAAGCGCTGCGGGACGCCTGCCCTACCCTGGAGGTGCTGGAAAACGAGCCCCTGAGCCGCCA
Organism: Oscillospiraceae bacterium; assembly: GCA_017480395.1. Lineage (GTDB taxonomy): Bacteria > Bacillota > Clostridia > Oscillospirales > Oscillospiraceae > UMGS1766. The sequence goes on from JAFVAS010000329.1 coordinate 9,899, forward strand.
CACCTCCTTCCGCATCGGCGGCCCGGCGGCCCTGCTGGCCA
>JAFVAS010000032.1 GCA_017480395.1 Oscillospiraceae bacterium
ACGCCGAACTTGGCCACCGCCTTCAGCCTGGGGGCAATCCGAAACACATCCTCGTTATACTCGTCCATTCCAATGATGGCGGCGTCGATGTCGCCGATGATACCCTGTAATTCCTCATAGCTGTAAGCCGGGAAGGGCCGGGCAGGATCGAAGATCACCTCGTGGCCATTTTCCTCCAACAGCTCCCACGCCTCTTTGCACAGCACGTCAAAATGCGAGGCAGATACAAGCACTTTTCCCATTTTTTGACCTCTTTTCCGCAATCAAAGTTCCAGATTGATTCCAGCCTCTTCGCAGATGGGCAGCAGCTGCGCACGGAGCGCGGCCACCTCTTCCTCGGGCAGATCCAGCTGGGGCGCACGCATGAAGCCGGCGTTGATCCCCCGCATTTTCAGGGCCTCCTTAAAGTAAGACATATTGCTGCCGCCCCGCAGGGCATCGACGAATTTGACATTGGCCTTCTGGATCTCCTGGGCCTTCTTCAGGTCGCCGTCGCAGAAAGCCTTGTATGCGGCCACAAACCCCTCGGGGAAGATGCCCGCAATACCGGAGACGGTGCCCCGGCACCCCAGCGCCAGCATGCCGATCAAAGCCCGGTCACAGCCGTGGAGAACCGAAAACGCGCCGTTGTTGATATTGGTATAGTCGATGGTACGGCCAATGTCGGCGAAGCTATACTTGATGCCAATGACGTTGGAGCATCGGTCGGCCACGCGCTGGGCTACCTCGGCCTTCAGATCGTTGGCGGCGCACTGGGGGATGTTATACAGGTAAATGGGGAAGTCAGGTGCGGCGCTGGCCACAGCGACATAGTACTCCTCGATCTCCCGGTCATTGCCGGTGAAGAAAACCGGGGTCACGACGCCTGCGCCGTCGGCGCCCACCTTCTGGGCATGGGTAACCAACTCAATGGTATCCTCCTGATTCATGGCTCCGCAGTGGATGAACACATTGACCCGGCCCGCAGCGGTCTTGACCACAGTCTCGGCCACCGCCTCCCGCTCAGCCACGCTCATGCGCAGCATCTCACCGGTGGTACCGCAGGGATATAGGCAGTTAACCCCCTTTTCAATCAACATATTGGTCAGTTGGGCAACCCCGCCAAGATCAACCTGGTTGTCCTTGGTGAAGGGGGTCACCATTGCCACAGTGATACCATACAGTTCTTTCATAATAATGTCATCCTTTCTTCCCTCTCAATCCGAAGGTGTTATAATTGTGGCCGCAGCGCGGCCGATCAGATATGTGGGTTATCGGCTCAGCAGATATAGCACCACATCACCGGTCTCGTGGTTCGCGGCATAGACCCTTACCTCCTGCTCCCCGGCGTCCACGGCGATCTGGGTGGCCCCTACGCCTTTCTCCAGGATCTGGGTCGGTAAGTGGAATTGGCCGTCAACCACATTCACGGCGTGGAGTGCCAGCTCCATCTCCCCTCCCCGGCTGGCAGTAATCAGGCTGGGCTGCCCCAGCACATCGCCGCACCAGACCACATGGCCAAAGTTGATTGGAATCGTCACGACCTTTTGATAACTTCCATCTATCTTCTTCAGGATAGACGCGGTGTCACCGTGGAAGCCCTGAATGACGGCGAGCTCCTCCTCCCCGTCCCCATCCAGGTCGGCCAGCCACATATCGCTGGTTTCCTCCCGGAGCACAAACTCGCTATGCCATGCTCCATCCCGCCGCTCACAGCGCAGAATGCCCTCCTGGGCACCGATCCAGAGAATGTCGCCCTCCGGCCGGGTCTGGGTATACATGCCGTGGTTCTTGGTCAGCCCCTGGTACACAGTCTCCAGCGGTGCTCCGCTGCCATAGGTGCCGATATGAACCCCACCGGGGTCGGACCAGTCCTCCACAAACTGCTTTGAGGCACACAGGTTGGCTGCCGCCAGGAACAGCCCGTCGGGCTCCTGCAGCACGGTGATGCGGTGGGTGTAGGGGAGCTTGCATAGCTCCTCCTTCTCCACTTGAAGTGCCCCATCCGCAAAGCGGAGGAACGTCCGATTGATGGAGGCGTTCTCGGACTTAAATACCGGGTAAAACTCGTCGATGGACAGAAATGCGCCTGTTTGACCGGGAACCGGAATCAGGGACATAACCCCGCCGGGGCCGTCCCATACCGTATGAACTGCATACGTCTCGGCGTCGATCAGCAGGCAGTCTCCTCCCTTTCCCTCCAGCTCAGAGGCCGCCAGGCAGCAGCGCCGCCCCTGGCAGTCGATCAGGGTGATGGCATAGACCCAGGGAAGATGGGCCAGATGAATCTTTTTCACTTGCATGGTCAGATGACCTCCCGATTCAGGACAGCCGAGAGGAAGGCCCGGTTTTTTGCCTCATTCTCCAGCATGACGTCCTCTGTATGGCTGCGGCTCTCGATGGTAATTCCCAGGCGCTTCCCTTCGGGCAGCCAACCTGCGGCGCGGTTTGCAATTGCATAGGCCACATCCTGGGTCAGGAATCCGGGCTCGCCCATAGCCATATGCCAATCGCCGAAGAGCGGGTCATCCCGATCCAGCACCGCGTTGGCCAGGTGGATTTGACCGATGTAGGGCAGGGCCAGGGTCAGCGACTCCACCACATCCTCCCGGTTCAAGGCGACGTGGGCGCTGTCCCAGCTCAGCAGCACGTTGGGGTTAGTCTGATGCACGGTCTTCAAAATCTCCACTGCCTCATCGGTGGGGCCGATGAAATTGTCCTTGTGGGCCCCTCGATCCAGGGGCTCCAGCAACAGGGTCAGCCCGCCGGCGGTCTGGGCGGCGTCGGCGACGGTGCACATGACCTCAGTCAACCCCTTGGCCGCCTCCCCCCGCAGGGCAGGGCCGGGGTCCTTGCAGCTGATGAAGGCGATCCGATCCGCGCCGCTGGCCGCGGCGATCTCCACCAGCTCCTTCATCTTCGCGATGGTTCGCCGACGAAGCGCCGCATCCACGGCGGAAGGATTCAGGCTGTTCTCGTTCAGGTCATTGGTAATCCACTGGGTCACCTTCAGGTCGAACCGCTCCGCCAGTCTCCGCAGGCCCTGCTGCCCCTCGGGGGTTTTCATGGCGCTGATCTCCAATCGGGTATAGAACCCCGACTCCAGCACCTGCTCCAGGGTGCGGATCAGACGGGGCTCATCCACCAGCAGGGGGAAGAAGCTCTCCGACACCAATAGCGCCGGCGTCAATTTTTCTGCAACCTTCACAACGTCATCCTCCTCAATAATATTTGATGATTGCGCCCTTGTCGGCGGACTCCGCCAACCGGGAATAGAGACTCAGATAACCGCTGAACCGGCGTTCCGGCCGAACCCACTCGGTCCTGCGCTGGTCGAGTTCCGCCTTGGACACGTCCATATTCAGCGTTCCGGCGGGAATGTCGATGGTAATGCGATCCCCGTCCCGCACCAGGGCGATGGGGCCGCCCTCAGAGGCCTCGGGGGAGATGTGGCCGACGAAGCAGCCGTTGTTGGTGCCGGAGAAGCGTCCGTCAGTAATCACCGCAGTGGACAGGGCAAGCCCCCTGCCATAGAGCTTCTTCATGATGCGCACCATCTCCCGCATACCTGGGCCACCCTTGGGCCCCTCATAGCGGATCACCAACACGGTACCCGGAGCGATCTCGCCTCCATCCACGGCGGCGGCAGCCTCGTCCTCCGAGTCAAAGCACCGGGCGCTGCCACTGAAGCGGAGCATCCCGGGATCAATGGCGGTGGGCTTTGTCACGCAGGAGTCGGGAGCCAGGTTACCCCGAAGCACCGCAAGGCTGCCCCAGCTGTGCCAGGGATTATCCAACGGTCGAATCATGTCATTCACCACGGCGGGCGTGTCGGCCAGAATCTCCTCCCATCCAACACCCAGACAGGTCACCGCCTCAGTACGCAGCAGCGGGAGCAGGTGCTTCATCACCGCCGGAACGCCCCCCGCCCGATCAAACGCGGGCACATTCTTTGGCCCGTTTGGATAAATCTTCGCAATATGCGGGGTCGATCGGGCAATCTCGTCCACCTGATCCATAGAGAGCGGACACCGGGCTTCATAGGCGATGGCCGGGAAGTGCAGCGCCATATTGGTGGAGCCGCCTATGGCCATTCCCAGCCGCAGGGCGTTCTCCAGCCCCGCCTCGCTGATGACCTTTCGGGCGGTCAGGCCCTCCCGTACCATCTCCACGATGCGGCGGCCAGAGGCCTGCGCGACCCGGAAGCGCTCCGCCATAACGGCGGGAATCATGGAACTGCCAGGGAGGCTCATCCCAAGCGCCTCCGCCACGGCGCCCATGGTGTTGGCCGTGCCCAGGAAGGAGCAGGAACCGCAGCCGGGACAGCAGCCGTCCTCCAGCGCCACATATTCCCGCTCGGAAATCCGTCCCGTCTGGAGCATGGCCAGGGCCTCCACGGTGCTGGAGTTGTCCGACTCCCGGCCGTCAAATTCCATGCCCCCCAGCATGGGGCCGCCGTTGACCAGCAGGGCGGGAATGTCCAGCCGGGCCGCCGCCATGAGAAGGCCTGGGATCACCTTGTCGCAGGAGCCCAGCAGCACAACTGCGTCCACATGGTTCAGCCGGACCATCGTCTCCACCGAATCCGCGATCTGTCCCCGGGCCGGGAGGATATAGTGCATTCCATCGTTGCCGCAGCCCATACCGTCGCATGGGCCGATGATGCCGAACTCCACCGGTGGTCCCCCGGCCTGATAGATGCCCTGCTTTACAAAGCGGGATACCTCCCGCAGATTGTAGTGTCCGGGGTTGGCAGTATTCCACGAGTTGGCGATGCCAATCAGGGGCCGATCCA
>JAFVAS010000330.1 GCA_017480395.1 Oscillospiraceae bacterium
GGAGAATCCGTCGGCGTCTCCTGTGTTCGCTGTGGGGCGGCCTATCCCAGCAGCCTCAGCCGGAGCTGGCCGGAGATCTCCTGGACGGGAAAGCCGTTGGCGCACAGCGCCGCAACCGTGAACATCAGATCCGCCAGAAAGAGCGCGTAGAGGCCGAGCAGGAGCGGCCAGCCCGCCGCCTCCGGGATTCGGTTCACGATATAGTCCCGGATCATCGGATGGATGATCCGCAGCACCAGGACGATGGCCAGGCCCCAGATCAGGCTGAACTCCAGGCAGATGTATCCGTGGAAATGGAACTGCCGGTCGGAATAGTCCCACCACCGGGCATGAAACAGCGTGTCCAGCAGCCATCCGGCGCTCAGCTCCACCAGGGTCACCAGCGTCCCTCCCCCCACAAAGAGCTGGAGCAGCGCGAGGGGGCTTTTGGCGGCGGCGACGCCGTGGAACAGGAGCAGGATGGCCAGCATCCCAACTCCGTAGATCGGGCAGACGGGCCCGTGGACGAAGCCGCGGTTGACGAGCTGGCCGAGGGTGACGGCGTGGAACACCTCCTCCGCGACCCAGCCCAGGAAGGAGTAGATGAGAAAAAACCAGGCGATTTGATAAATCGACATTCCTGCGATCATGATTCGGGCTCTTTTCTGTTCAGATGATACATGCTTTGTCTTCATAGGTCCTTTCGAAACGCCGCTGCTCCCCCACCTGCCATCCGTCCGGGCGGCGCGGGGCGTGCGCCCTGCGTTGGTAGCCTGTGACTGCGCAGATGATAGGATTGTGAAAACTGTTTTGCGAGGTCGATTTTGTGGCAAAAATCAAATTTGTAACGGATTCCGCCGCCGATATTCCGGCGCAGCTTGCCCAGGCGCACGGAATTGAGGTGCTCCCCTTTCCGATCATCCTGGAGGACCGTCAGATCCGGGACGGGATCGACTACAACCGGCAGGATTTCCTGCACCTGTTGAACGGTCTGGAGCGCATCCCGTCCCACGCCCAACTGACCGCCTATCAGCTGGAGGAGTGCTTTCTCCGGGCGTACCGGGAGGGCTACGACGCCCTCATCTACACCAGCATCAACAGCAAGGGCTCCAGCACCTATTCAAATGCCCTGCAGGCCAGGGACGCGGTGCAGAAGCGGTGTCCCGGCTTTGACATCCGTGTGATCGACAGCCGGAGCTACTCCTTCGACTACGGATACCCCGTGCTCCAGGCCGCAAAGCTCGCCGGGGAGATGGCGCTGGGCGTGGATCAGGCGGTTCATCTCATCCAGGACTGGCTCCAGCGCTCCGTGATCCTCTTCGCCCCCTATCAGCTGCGCTTTGCCCGCGCCTCCGGGCGGATTCCCGTCATCGCGGCGGTGGCGGGGACGGCGCTGGGAATCCGGCCGATCATGTCCTTCCCGGACGGCGAGGCCCGGGTGCTGGCCAAGCCCCGGGGGGACAAGCACGCGGTGGCCACCATGCTCCGCCTGGCGGCGGAGGGCATGGAGCCCGGCTCCCCCTATCTGATCATCCGGGGCATCGACCCCGCCCACAACCGGGAGATGGAGCAGGCCTGCGTCAACGCCTTTCAGTCTCCCCCCGCCATGTCCTACGATGTCGGCGGGGTGATCGCCATCAACGCCGGGCCCGACCTGATCGGCATCATCTACCGGAGCAGGCGGGAGAGAAACGGAGGTTCCAAATGAGACGGTTTTTACTGGGGCTGACGATGTTCGCCGTCGGCGCGCTGGGCATCGCCCTGATCGCCTCCATGTCCCTGGCCTGCGCCTACACGGTCAACGGAACGTCCAATTTCTGGGCGATTCTTTCGCTCTACCACCTGGTTCCCCTGTTCCTGGCCTACCTGCTCCTGACCCTTGCGGGCCTGGGCATCTCCATCTGGAACACGCGGGAGCGGTCCAACTGAGCGGGTCAGCCGTGGCGCAGGCTGTCCCGGTATCGCTCCAGCTCCTCCTGCGCAAACTCCGGGCGGACGGCCCAGGTGAACTCGATTTCCGGCGCGGGGCGGAAGAAGCGGATGCGCACGGGGGAGAAGTGGTCGAGCTGGATGATCTTCTCCTCGGAGCCCAGCAGGATCGGGTCCGCGAGATACCGGGAGGCCACCTTCCACAGCTTGTCCTGGTGCGCGCCCACCCACCGGCGCTGGTTCTCGATCTCGTCCTTGCGCAGCAGCATGGTCAGCTTGATGCCCCCCTCATAGAGGAAGGGCTGCTTCTCAATGCTGATCACATATCCTCCGCACTCCTCCAGCAGCTCGTCCATGCGCTTGCGCCGAACCGCCGCGGTGAATTCGTAGTGCTCCATCTTGGAGGCGCGGTGGAACTTGATCTTCTTGATCTGCCTGCACTGCCGCAAAAAGTCGGCGTAGCCGCAGCCGATGTTCGCAAAGTGCAGATTGCCCAGCTTGGCGATTCCCACCTCCCCGCGCCAGATGGGCACGTCGCCGACATGGGCGAGGAACCAGCGCTGGTAGGCGGCGGCAAGCCTGGCCTGCTCCCGCCGGAAGACGCTGAGGTCGCACCAGATCGCCAGGACGGGCAGCTCGGAGGATCGCTTCGGGATCTGATCGACGCAGCGGTAGACGTCCGACTTGATGTACCCCTCCTCATCCAGCCAGAACAGGCGGTATTTGTGCTCCAGCCCCGGCACGGGATTGGCGGAGCGCCAGCCCGCCTCAATGATGAAGAAAACCTGCCGCGTGCAAACGTGGGTCATCCCGCTCTGACTGATCCGCATGATATCGACGGGGATGGTCTGCAGCTCGGGCAGCTCTGGCGTCGGGGTATCCTGCGTCATTCGTTGCGATTGGTCGGCCATAGTCATCCCTCTCTCCGTTGCGTGGGTGGCGGCGTCTGCGCAAGGCAGATCAGCCCCATACATAAACTGGTGATTTTTTATATTTTATCAAATTCAAAATAACGCCTGACTACCACAATGTGACAGCGCGCCCCGCCCATCCCCGGCTTCCAGCCCGCCAAACCGGCCCGCAGGGTCGAATTCCGAAGGGATGCGGGCCCGTGTTGGTGTGCGGTTGGTGGGCAATGTTTATACTGAAATCCTAAAATAAATAAAAAGGAGAAGGTGCATATGAAACAGATCCGAACGCTGACGGGCGCAGTGCTGGCTGCGCTCATGCTATTCAGCCTGATCCCCCAGCAGGCCCTGGCCTTTGCCGCGGAGGAATCCGACAACGAGATTGGATATTCCGCGCAGACGGCGGCGGAGGAGGCCCCGGAGGGTGAGCCTCCAGCCGAGGCCCCGGAGGAGGGCGGCGAGGCTCCGGCCGACCCTGCCGACACGCCGGCGGAGGCACCGGAGGCACCCGCCGACGCTGACCCC
>JAFVAS010000033.1 GCA_017480395.1 Oscillospiraceae bacterium
GATGAAACACGACTGCATTGCACGATTCCGGAGCACCTACGTGGACGGCACGGTCATGGCGGTCTCCCATGCTGCGGCCGGGAAGGAGATCGGCCGCTGCGCCCTGCGCACCGCCGACCCGGAGACCGAGCTGCGCGCAGAGCCGGAGGAAACGTGTGTCCGCCCCGGCGCTCTGTGCTATATCCGTCTGCGCTATACCGATAAGAACGGCAGCGTCAAGCCCCTGGAGCGTGGTATACTGAAGGTGAATGTCACCGGCGGCAGGCTGCTGGGTCTGGGCAGCGCCTGCCCCTATAACGAGCGGGGGTACTGCGGAACCGAGACCGACACCTACTTTGGCGAGGCGCTGGCCGTGGTGCAGGCGGGCGAGGGGAAAACCGTTGCGCTGACCGTCACGGACGACAGGTATTTCGGCAAAGCGGAAATCGACGTCGTACAGAATTGGGCGGTTGAACCCGAGCGGATTTCAGTGTAGGAAGGAACGTTTTTACCATGTCAGTAATCAGCGGTCTGCTACGGCACACCTTTGGTCGAAGTGACGCCGCCCGGGATGCGGGCCTGACCACCCCGGAGGATATGCTCCGATGCGACAATATCGCCTACGGAGATGATCCGCGCTGGCAGGTGCTGGACGTCTATCGCCCGAACACGGGGGTGCAGGCCCCGCTTCCGGTCATTGTCAGCGTCCATGGCGGAGGCTGGGTATACGGAGACAAAAAAACTTATCAATTTTACTGCATGAGTCTAGCCCAAAGGGGCTTTGCTGTGGTAAACTTTTCTTATCGGCTGGCCCCGGAGCATCGGTTCCCGGCACAGCTGGAGGATACCTGCGCGGTGTTCCGCTGGGTGCTGGATCACGCCGAGGTATACGGCATTGACACAGGACACGTCTTCGCCGTGGGAGATTCGGCGGGGGCAAACCTGCTGGGGCTGTTCTGCGCGGCCTGTGCCGATCCGGACTATGCCCGGCAGTGGGGACTCAAGCCGCCCCAGGACTTTTTGCCCACAGCAATCGCGCTGAACTGCGGACAGTACCGGGTGGAGCCCAAAATTCTGCCTGTGGATCTCACCCACCTGCTCCTGCGGGATTTCCTGCCCGGGAGAGGGCACCCGGAGGAGCTGGAGGCCATCGACGTCACCGCCCACGTTTCGCCCGCGTTTCCGCCGACCTTTCTGATGACGGCCAACGGAGATTTTCTGCGCCGTCAGGCTCCGATCCTGGCCGAGGTTTTCCGGGCGCGGGGTGTGCCCTTTGTCTATCGCTGCTATGGAGACGCGCAGAACAAGCTGGGCCATGTCTTTCACTGCGACATCAAGTCCCCTGCCGCAGGGCAGTGCAACGACGACGAATGCGATTATTTCAGGAGTTTTCTGCTCTGAAACATAGCCGCCGCGCGGACGCCGGGGAGAGCCGGGAGGGATTCAATGGCTGAAATCATCATGTTCTGCCTCTTTGGCGGCGGGATCCTCCTCGCGGCGCTCAGCGGACTGCTCCGGCGTCGGCGCGCCCTGTGCGCCCTGCTGGCGGCGGTGTGCGTGGCGGTCGGGGTGCTGGCCGGACTTGCGCTGGGGACGGCGCTGGAAACGCTGCTGACCCCGGTGCTGCTGGTGTGCGCCGCGGCGATGGCCGCGCTGCTCTTTGGAAGAGGGGGCGGCCACGGGTGAACTTCAACTCTCTGGAATTTCTGCTGTTCTTTCCCGTGGTATTTATCCTGCATTGGACCTTGCCGCATCGGTTCCGCTGGGTGCTGCTGCTGGCGGCCAGCTGGATGTTCTACTTCTGGTGGAACCCCTGGACCGGGCTGCTTCTGGTGGGCACCACGCTGGTCTCCTGGCTGTGCGCCCGGGGGATCGCCCGGACGGAACAGACCGCGATCCGGCGGGCGCTGCTGGTGCTGGCTCTGGCGGTCTCCCTGGGCTGCCTGGGGTTCTTCAAGTACACCGGCTTTTTCGCATCCCTGGTCGGGCTGGAGCTTTCCATTCAGATCATCCTGCCCGTCGGCATCTCCTTCTACACCTTCCAGACCCTGTCCTACGTCATCGACGTGTACCGGGGAGGGGTGGAGCCGGAGGGGCATTTCGGCTACTATGCCCTGTTTGTCTCCTTTTTCCCCCAGCTGGTGGCGGGCCCCATCGAGCGGCCGGAAAACCTGCTGCCCCAGCTGCGCGCGGAGCGAACCCTCCGGGCGCAGAACCTGACCGCCGGGGGCTGGCTGCTGCTGGAGGGCTACTTTAAAAAGATTGTGGTCGCCGACACGCTTGCCCCCTATGTGGACAGGGTGTTCGGCGTGCCCGAAGCGGCGCTGGGTCCGGAGATCGTCCTGGCCACGCTGCTGTTCGGCATTCAGATCTACTGCGATTTCTCCGGCTATTCCAGCATTGCCCGGGGGACGGCCGCGCTGCTGGGCATCGACCTGATGGAGAATTTCCGTCGGCCCTACGGGGCGAGGACGGTGCGGGAATTATGGAGAAAATGGCACATCAGCCTGACCAGCTGGTTCACGGATTACGTTTACATCCCCCTGGGGGGCAGCCGAAGAGGGCTGCCCCGTCAGGTGGTGAATATCCTGATCGTCTTTCTGCTCAGCGGCCTGTGGCATGGCGCGGGGTGGACCTTTGTGCTCTGGGGGCTCATCCACGGCCTGTACCAGGTCGGCGGCGTTCTGCTGGAGCGCGGGAGGAGCTCCCCGCCCCGAGCGGGCA
>JAFVAS010000331.1 GCA_017480395.1 Oscillospiraceae bacterium
CCGGGACCTGACCTTCCCGCTGATGTACGCCTTCAACGAGAATTTCATCCTGCCAATCAGCCACGACGAGGTGGTGCACATGAAGGGCAGCATGCTGGGCAAGATGCCCGGCGACGACGCGGCAAAGTTCGCCGGGGTGCGGGCCTTCTACGTCTACATGATGACCATGCCGGGCAAGAAGCTGAACATCATGGGCACCGAGATCGGCCAGTTCAACGAGTGGCACTACGAGTACTCCCTGGACTGGCATCTGCTGGACTACCCCCAGCACCAGAAGCACCAGGCCTTCTTCCGGGCCCTGAACACCTTCTACCTCGCCCACCCCGAGATGTGGGAGCTGGATCACTCCTGGGACGGCTTCCAGTGGATCGAGCCCAACGACAACACCGCCAACACCCTGATCTACATGCGCAAGGACAAGAAGCAGCATACCCTGATCGTGGCGGTCAACTTCTCCCCCATCGATCGGAAGGGCTACTGCTTCGGGGTGCCCTGGGCGGGGACCTACGAGGTGCAGCTCAGCTCCGACGACCCCGCCTTCGGCGGCCAGGGCCGCAGCCAGACCGGCCCCATCAAGTCCATCAAAAATCCCTGCCACGGCTTTGACAACTCCATCCTGGTGGATCTGCCCCCCCTGAGCGGCGTGATCCTCCGCTGCACCCGCAAGAACCCGGTGCGCCGGAAAAAGGCCGAGGGCAAGGACGCAGCGGAAGGCAAACAATCCGTAGTCAAAAACCGCGCCAAGCGCAACAAGGCATGAGCTTGTCCGGTTTCTGCATAGATTAAGCGAGAGGTGATCTTACAACATGAAAAAGGAAATGGTGGCCATGCTTCTGGCCGGTGGACAGGGTTCCCGCCTGTACGCCCTCACCAGTCATGTGGCCAAGCCCGCAGTCCCCTTTGGAGGAAAGTATCGCATCATTGACTTCCCGCTCTCAAACTGCGTCAACTCCGGCATCGATACCGTCGGCGTTCTGACCCAGTATCAGCCCCTGAAGCTGAACTCCTACCTCGGCAATGGCCAGCCCTGGGACCTCGACCGCTCCGACGGCGGTCTGCACGTCCTGCCCCCCTATGTGGAAAAGGGCGACGTGGGCACCTGGTTCAAGGGGACGGCCAACGCCATCTACCAGAACATCAACTTCATCGACGAGTATGACCCCGACTATGTGCTGATCCTCTCCGGCGACCATATCTACAAGATGGACTACACCCAGATGCTGGAGCACCACAAGCAGCAGCAGGCCGCCGCCACCATCTCCGTGCTGGAGGTCACTCTGGAGGAGGCCACCCGCTTCGGCATCATGAACGTCAACCCCGACGACACCATCTATGAGTTCGAGGAGAAGCCCAAGCAGCCCAAGAGCAACCTGGCCTCCATGGGCATCTATATCTTCACCTGGTCCAAGCTGCGCCAGTACCTGGTGGAGGACGAGGCCAACCCCGACTCCTCCAACGACTTCGGCCACAACATCATCCCCGCCATGCTGGCAAACGGCGAGAAGCTGAGCGTCTACCGCTTCCAGGGCTACTGGAAGGACGTGGGCACCGTCCAGTCCCTGTGGGACGCCAACATGGACATGCTCAACTTCAACGACCCCAACGGCATCAACGTCTATGACAAGGAGTGGCAGATCTACGCCCGGAACCCCATCCGTCCCTGCCATGTCATCGGCCAGCGGGCCATCGTCCACAACTCCCTGGTCACCGACGGCTGCGAGATCTTCGGCGACGTGGAGCACTCCGTCCTCTTCCACTCCGTCAAGGTGGAGGCCGGGGCCATCGTCCGGGACTCCGTCATCATGCCCGGCGCCGTGGTCAAGGCGGGTGCCGTGGTGGATCACGCCATCGTGGCGGAGAACGCCGTCATCGGCGTGGCCGCGCAGGTTGGCGTTCCCACCGGCGACGGCGGCAAGGCCGTCTCCGTCGTGGCGGAGGGCGTCGTGCTCGATCCCGGTGTCAAGATTCCCTACGGTGCCATGTGCACCGAATCTCCGAAAGGCGGTGACGCGTAATGACCCCTCAACTGCACGGCATTCTGTTCGCTTATCGTGACAATCCCCATCTGCGGGAGCTGACCACCCACCGCACCGTGGCCTCCATCCCCTTCGGCGGACGCTTCCGCATGATCGACTTCATGCTCTCCAACATGGTCAACGCCGGCATCGACGACATCGGCGTCGTCATGCAGGAGAAGTGCCAGTCCCTGCTCGACCACCTGGGCTCCGGCAAGGACTGGGATCTGGCCCGCAAGCGCGGCGGCCTGCGGGTGCTGCCCCCCTTCAACAACTCGGGCACCTTCCGGGGCAAGATGGAGGCGCTGCAGAACGTCTACTCCTACGTCAACGAGATCCGGCAGGACTATGTGGTCATGGCCGACGGCGACGTGGCCTGCAACCTCGACCTGCAGAAGGTCTTTGACCAGCACATCGCCACCGGCGCGGACATCACCGCCGTCTGCACCCCCAAGTACAGCGGCGACCCCCAGGTGTCCACCTATTTCAAGGCCGACGCCGACGGGCGCGTGATCGACGTGCTGGACGGCCCCCACACCGCCGAGGGGCTGGAGTCGCTGAAGGTCTATATCCTCTCCACCAAAAAGCTGGTGGAGCTGGTGGACTACTGCGCCTCCCACAACCTCTACTCCTTCACCGCCGCCATCCTGCTGGCCAAGAAGGACGAGCTCAAGATCCAGACCTACCTCTTCGACGGCTATGTGGCCCGGCTGACCAGCGTCGCCTCCTACTACGCCCGCAGCATGGAGCTGCTCCACGAGGAAGTGGGCAAGGATCTCTTCGACCTCGCCCATCCCATCCGCACCAAGGATCGCAGCGATCCCTCCACCTTCTACTCCCCCGACGCCAAGGTCACCAACTCCCTGGTGGCCGACGGCTGCATCATTGAGGGCACCGTGGAGGACTGCGTGATCTTCCGCGGCGTCCACGTCGCCAAGGACGCCGTGGTACGCAACTGCGTGCTGATGCAGGACACCGTGGTGGAGGAGGGCGCCAACATCCGCCACGTCATCGCCGACAAGAATGTCACCATCAAGGCCCACCGCACCCTGGCCGGCCACATGAGCTATCCCCTGGCCATCGACAAGCTCAGCATCATCTGACCTGTAACCCGCATTTCCCGCGCCCGGAGCCCGAACCTCTCGCTGGCTCCGGGCCGCAGGCGTTGGAAAGGCTGATTGTCAATGAAAATTTTCTTTGCCTCCTCCGAGGTTGCGCCCTTTATCAAGACCGGCGGTCTGGCCGACGTGGCCGGCTCCCTCCCCGTCGCCCTGGCGGAGGAGGGCCACGACGTGCGGGTCATTCTTCCGCTGTATGAGGGCATCGGCTCCCCCTGGCGGGAGGAGATGACCTTCGTCAAATACTTCTATGTCCGCCTCTCCTGGCGCAGCATCTACTGCGGCCTGTTCGAGCTGGACAGGGACGGCGTGAAATACTACTTCGTGGACAACGAGTACTACTTCAAGCGCGGCGGCCTCTACGGCCACTACGACGACGCGGAGCGCTTCGCCTTCTTCTCCCGGGCGGTCATCGAGACCCCGGATGAGATCGACTGGGCCCCGGACATCATCCACTGCAACGACTGGCAGACCGCCCTGGTACCCATCTATCTGCTGGAGGAGCGCTATCGCCGTCCCGCCCTGGCCCTGGCCAAGAGCGTCTACACCATCCACAACATCGAGTATCAGGGCCGATACGGCCACGAGGTGCTGGTGGATCTCTTCGGCCTGGACGAGAGCTATTTCAACGAGCGGATGCTCAAGTTCTACGACGACGTGTCCCTGATGAAGGGGGCCATCTACGCCTCCGACTTCGTCACCACAGTCTCCCCCAACTACGCCAACGAGCTGCAGTTCTCCTTCTACGCCCACGGGCTGGAGGGGGTCGTGGCCGAGAACAGCTACAAGATCCGGGGCATCCTCAACGGCATCGACGTCAAGGGCAACGATCCCGCCACCAGCGACGCCATCGCCGCCAACTTCACGGTGGACGATCTGAGCGGCAAGGCCTTCTGTAAAAAATCCCTCCAGGAGCGGGTGGGCCTGCCCGTCAAGCCCGACGTGCCCGTCATCGCCATCATCTCCCGTCTGGCGGGCCACAAGGGCTTTGAGCTCATCAGCCAGGCCTTCAACGGCATCATGGATATGGACGTGCAGTTCATCCTGCTGGGCACCGGCGAGTGGGGCTATGAGGAGTTCTTCCGCAACGCCCAGAGCTGGTTCCCCGGCAAGGTCTCTGCCAACATCATGTACTCCGCCCCCCTCTCCAACGCCATCTACTCCGGCGCGGATATCTACCTGATGCCCTCCATTGCGGTCGGCGTGGCCTACTTCATCCTCTTCTCCAATAAGTACATCAACCTCTTCAACACCTACTGGCTCCTGATCATCGTCGGCACCGTGAAGTACATCCCCTTCGCCAGCCGCGCGTCGCTGAACTCCATGCTGCAGCTGTCCAACGAAA
>JAFVAS010000332.1 GCA_017480395.1 Oscillospiraceae bacterium
AGGTGCCCAGCGCCAGCAGGGCCGCCGCCGCCAGCATTGCCGCAGCATAGCGCCAGGGCCGCGCATCCCTCTGCACCAGCACCGTGTCCGCCTCCCAGGCCAGCTCACCGAGCCCGTCGGCGCAGCGGCGGTAGCTGCGCCAGAGAAAGAACAGGCGCACCAGCGGGATATTCAGCCCCAGGCCGGAAACCAGCACCTGCGTGGTGCGCTCCCGCGCCGCGGCGGTGGTCAGGCGGTTGCCGTCTATGTCCGTCACGCGCAGTCCGAAGATCCACTTCCCCAGCGTCGTGCCAAAGAAGTGCAGTTCCAGCGGCTCAACAAGGGCTATCGCCACCAGCACCAGGAGCCAGATGATCAGCCTGTCCAGTCCGGTAGAGAACAGCGATGCGCCGGCGTCAAGCAGGCCGCGCTGCAGCAGCACACCCTCCCCCACCACAAAGAGCAGCACCCAGGTAAGCAGATCCAGCTCCCTGGCCCAGAACCGCTGCCAGGGGGCCTTCACCCTGGGCAGCGCGTCCTCCTTCAGGGCATCCGGGTGCTCCAGCGCCGCCAGATAGCGCCGGGAATCCAGGTCTGCAAAGGCCGCGCCGTCCGCCTCCATCTGACGGCACACCTGCTCCGCAATCGCGTCCTCCCGCTGCCGCCGCCGCAGGGTCTCCTCCTGCCCACTCAGCACCTCGGTCAGGGTCGCCGATCCGGCGATCAGCGCCCGGATTTCAGCCAGGCCCACCCCCAGGGTACGCAGCAGCCGCACCCGCAGCAGCAGGGCCAGATCCTCCTCCGAATAATCCCTGTAGCCGTTCTCCCCCCGGGCGGGGTGAAGCAGGCCCTCCGCCTCGTAGAACCGCACGTTGGCCCGGGTCAGGCCGGAGCGGGTTTCAATCTCTTTGATATTCATTCCAATTCCTCCTTCTACCTTATTTGACCTACAGTATAAACCATCAAGTCCCTTTACAGTCAAGCTTTTTTTCGTTTTTTCATCCCCGCTGATTTTTCTCTCCATATCCCATTGACACAGTAGGATTTCTCTGCTATGATAGCCACAGACACCCCCCCGGGGTGTAGTGTTAGGAGGTGCGCTATGAAGCAAAAATTCGATATCACTGGTATGAGCTGCGCCGCCTGCCAGGCCCATGTGGAGAAGGCAGTCAACGCCCTGGACGGCGTCAGCGCCCAGGTCAACCTGCTGGCCAACAGCATGGTCGCGGAATACGACGAGAGCAAGGTCAGCGCCCAGGACATCTGCGCCGCCGTCGCCAAGGCAGGCTATGGGGCCAGCGTCCACGGGGGCGGCTCCGCCGCCGAGCGGGCAAAACAGGCCGACCCCATGGAGGAGCAGATCAAGGCCATGAAGCGGCGGCTCATCCTCTCGCTCATCTTCCTGGTCCCGCTGTTCTACCTCGCCATGGGCGGTATGATGGGCTGGCCCCTGCCGAGCATCCTGACCGCGCCGGAGAACTGCCTGATCAACGCCCTGGCCCAGCTGACCCTCACCGTTCCCATCCTCTATATCAACGACCATTTCTTTATAAACGGATTCCGCTCCCTGTTCCATCGGGCACCCAACATGGATTCGCTGATCGCCGTCGGCTCCGCCGCCGCCTTCCTCTACTCCCTGTGCACCATCTTCTGGATGGCCTATCATGTGGGGCAGGGCGACCTGAGCGTGGCGGGCAGCGCCCTCTATCTGGACAGCGCAGGCATGATCCTGTCCCTGGTCACCGTGGGGAAATACCTGGAGACCCGCTCCAAGGGCAAGACCGGCGACGCCATCCGCGCCCTGATGGATCTGGCCCCCAAGACCGCCATCCTGCTCCGGGACGGCGCGGAGACAGAAGTTCCCGTGGAGCAGGTGCAGGTGGGCGACCTGCTGCGGGTCAAGCCCGGCGCCTCCATCCCCGTGGACGGCGTGGTCACCGACGGTGCCTCCGCCGTGGACGAGTCCGCCCTGACCGGCGAGTCCATCCCCGTCGCCAAAGCTGTGGGTGACCGGGTCAGCGCCGCCACCATCAACCAGACCGGCGCCTTCACCATGCGGGCCACCGGCGTGGGAGAGGACACCGCCCTCGCCCAGATCATCCATCTGGTGGAGGACGCCTCCGCCTCCAAGGCCCCCATCGCCAAGCTGGCGGACAAGGTGGCCGGCGTCTTCGTCCCCATCGTCATGGGCATCGCCCTGGTCACCGCCCTGGTCTGGATCATCGTCACCGGCTCCCCGGCCCGGGCGCTGGTCGCGGGCGTCGCGGTGCTGGTCATCTCCTGCCCCTGCTCCCTGGGTCTGGCCACCCCCGTGGCCATCATGGTGGGCACCGGCCGGGGTGCCCAGAACGGCACCCTGTTCAAATCCGCCGAGGCGCTGGAGGCTCTCCAGGGCATCGACACCATCGTGCTGGACAAAACCGGCACCGTCACCGAGGGCCATCCCACCGTCACCGACCTGCTTCCCGCCGGGGACATCACCGAGGAGGAGCTGCTGTGCTGCGCCGCCTCGCTGGAGGCCCTGTCCGAGCACCCGCTGGCGGAGGCCATCGTCCGCTGCGCCGGGGAGGCGGAGATCCCCCTCTGCCCCGTGGAGCAGTTTGAGGCCGTCCCCGGCAAGGGCGTGAAGGGCAACATCCAGGGCGCAGCCTTTGCCGCCGGAAACGCCCGGTTCATGGCCGATCTGGGCATCGCCCTCCCCGACGCCGCCGACGAGCTGGCCCAGGAGGGCAAGACCCCCCTTTACTTCGCCCAGGACGGCACCTTCGCCGGCACCATCGCCGTGGCCGACCCGCCCAAGGCGGGCAGCCAGGCCGCCATTCAGGCCATGCGGGAGCTGGGCCTGGAGGTGGTGCTGCTCACCGGCGACAACCGCCGCACCGCCGAGGCCGTGGGCCGTCAGATGGGCGACATCCGGGTCATCGCCGAGGTGCCGCCCCAGGACAAGGAGCGCCACATCTCCGCCCTCCAGGCCGAGGGCAAGAAGGTCGCCATGGTGGGCGACGGCATCAACGACGCCCCCGCCCTGGCCCGCTCCGACGTGGGCATCGCCATCGGCGCGGGCACCGACGTGGCGCTGGAGAGCGCCGACGTGGTGCTGATCCGCTCCGACCTGATGGACGCGGTGGGGGCCTATGAGCTCTCCAAGGCCACCCTGCGCAACATCAAGCAGAATCTCTTCTGGGCGCTGTTCTATAACTCGATCTGCATCCCCCTGGCGGCGGGCGTGTTCTATCCCGTGCTGGGGCTCCAGCTCGACCCCATGTTCGGCGCGGCGGCCATGAGCCTGTCCTCCATCTGCGTGGTCACCAACGCTCTGCGGCTGCGCTTCTTCAAGCCCAAGCATCAGTCCGTCGTCCCCGCGGAGGATTCCGCCGATAAAGTTATGTCAACCAAATCTGAATCTGAACCGTTCATTGAGGAAGGAGAGGAAGAAACCATGACCAAAGTGCTCACCGTGGAGGGCATGATGTGCCAGCATTGCCAGGCCCGGGTGGAGAAGGCCCTCAGCGAGGTGAAGGGCGTCAAGTCCGCCAAGGTCGATCTGGAGGCCAAGACCGCCACCGTGGAGGCCGGTCTGCTGACGAAGGACGACGCCCTGAAGCAGGCCGTCATAGACGCGGGCTATGAGGTGGTCGGCATCCAATGATGGCCGATAAAAAGCAGATGACCCGGCTGCTCAAAACCGCCCGGGGACAGCTGGATGGCATTTTGAAGATGGTGGAGGAGGACCGCTACTGCATCGACATCTCCAACCAGCTCATGGCCACCCAGTCCATCCTCTCCAAGGCCAACGCCGCCATTTTACAGGCCCACATGGCCCATTGCGTCAGCGCGGCCATGGACTCCGACGACGAAGCCGTGAAAAAAGAAAAGCTGGACGAGATCGCCCAGCTGCTGCAAAAGCTCGCAAAATGAACCAAAAACGCCGACCTGGAACAGATTCCGGGTCGGCGCTTTTTTCATGCTCTGCCGCCGTCGGCGGCACGGGGCTCACTTCCCCTGCGTCATCGCCGGAAGGCAGTCATCCAGATCGATGCCGGAGGCGACGATGACATCGCTCTCAATCCCGGAGCAGTATTGATACGCCTCATTCCAGTATCGGATGACCTCCGCGTCCGAGTCAATGGTGCCCATCTCAAAGGCGATGCCGCTGCGCCGGAGGGTCTCCACCGTATCCTCTGTCAGGATCGCGTTGCCATAGGCGAAGAAGAACACCTCGTTTTCCGGGGTCCTGAGGGAGAGCAGCTCATCGATGGCGGCCTGGTCGATGGCGCAGGGCATGGTGGCGACCCGCGCCGTGGGATCTGCATCGACCACCGCGCGGCATTGCTCCACGGTGCTTCCGCTCCAGGAGATTGGCAGGTGGTATTGCTTCGTCAGGGCCACCGCCGCCGCAATCTGGGCGGCGTCGCCGTCCTTGATCTCTATATAGAGCTCCTCGACCCCCTGGGACGCGCAGAACTCCAACATATCCTCCAGCCGGAGCAGGCCCAGTCCCGCGAATTCCGAACCACGGTAGATGCCATAGTCATAGGCGCTCAGCGCATCATAGGTGTGCTCCGCCAGATAGATGCGCTCCCCACCGGCATCGGGGGAAGGCAGCTCACTGCCGTCGCGGTTCCGGGCAACGCGGTGGATCGAGCGGTCATGAAAGCAGACGCCCACGCCGTCCCGCGTGAACTGCAAATCGCAGAGCAGCACGGTGAAGCCCTGCTCCAGCGCCCTCTGATAGGCGGGCAGAGACTGCTCCGGCAGGGTGCCGTCCTCCCCATAGGTGTCATAGCCCAGGCGATTGATGGATTTTACGCCGGACAGGTCGATCTCCTGGACGCAATCCCCGTTCTCATATACCCAGGAATCGCCCTCCCGGTGCCAGGTTCCGCCAACCAGCCAGTCCGCCTCACTCCAGCTGTTTTCCGGCCAGAATCCGTCCTCATTTACATGAAATCGGTCAATGTACTGATCGGTGGCCATCTCCCCGCTGTCCAGAAGGTAATACGTCCCGAACCAGCGGTTCCTGAGGGCATAGCCCTCCTCCCCGATCCGATACCAGCTTCCATCCACCTCCCGCCACATGGCCGTGGGATTCAGGAAGCCGTCGGAATCGAAGTAGTAGCGCTCACCGTCGAGCCAGATCATGCAGTCTGCCGCATCCTGTCCGTTGGGGAATTGAAAGCGTTTTTGGCCGTCCTGCTCCACCAACTCCCCCGCCGAGACGTGCCCGTCCTCCACGCCCTGGGGCGTCTGCGCAGGCTCAGCTCCACAGCCGGGAAGCAACAGGGCGAGGACAAGGGCGATGAGTATCAATCTACGCTTCATAATGCCTCATCCCGCAGCCGCAGGATATCGTCCATCCCTC
>JAFVAS010000333.1 GCA_017480395.1 Oscillospiraceae bacterium
ACATCGCCGACCACGTCTATATCGAGCCGCTGAACGTCGCCAGCCTCACCTCCGTCATCGAGAAGGAGCGGCCCGACTCCATCCTCCCCACCCTGGGGGGCCAGATCGGCCTGAACCTGGCCATGGCCCTCTATGAGCAGGGGGTGCTGGAGCGCTATGGCGTGCGCCTGCTGGGCACCTCCCCCGAGTCCATCCACAAGGCGGAGGACCGCCAGGGCTTCAAGGACTGCATGGAGTCCATCCACCAGCCCTGCGTCACCTCCACCGTGGTCAACACCGTGGAGGACGCGGTGGACTTTGCCAGCTCCATCAGCTATCCCGTCATCGTCCGCCCCGCCTACACCCTGGGCGGCACCGGCGGCGGCATCGCCTATGACGAGGCCTCCCTGCGGGAGATCGCCGCGAGGGGCATCTACGCCTCCCGGGTGGGCGAGATTCTGGTGGAGCGGTGCATCTCCGGCTGGAAGGAGATCGAGTTCGAGGTCATGCGGGACAGCGCCGGCAACGTGATCAAGATCTGCTCCATGGAGAACATCGACCCCGTGGGCGTCCACACCGGCGACTCCATCGTCGTCGCCCCCACCCAGACCCTGGCCAACAAGGAGTATCAGATGCTCCGCACCGCCGCCCTGGACATCATCTCCGCCCTGGAGATCGAGGGCGGGTGCAACTGCCAGTTCGCCCTGAACCCCGAGTCCTACGAGTACGCCGTCATCGAGGTCAACCCCCGGGTGTCCCGCTCCTCCGCCCTGGCCAGCAAGGCCACCGGCTACCCCATCGCCAAGGTGGCGGCCAAGATCGCCCTGGGCTACACCCTGGACGAGATCCCCAACGCCGTCACCGGCAAGACCACCGCCTGCTTCGAGCCGACGCTGGACTACTGCGTGCTGAAGATCCCCCGCCTGCCCTTCGACAAGTTCACCTCCGCCAGCCGCACCCTGGGCACCCAGATGAAGGCCACCGGCGAGGTGATGGCCATCGGCGCCACCTTCGAGTCCGCCCTGATGAAGGCCATCCGCTCCCTGGAGCAGAACGTCTACTCCCTGCGCCTGCCCAAGCTGCGGGAGATGCCCACCTACGAGATCGAGGAGAAGCTCAAAAACGTGGACGACGAGCGCATCTTCGTCATTGCCGAGGCCCTGCGCCGGGGCATCTCCAAGGAGGAGATCAACTCCATCACCAAGGTGGATCTGTGGTTCCTCGACCGCTATCAGGTCATCATCGACCTGGAGAACGAGCTCTCCAACGCCCTCTCCCTCACCCCGGAGCTGCTGAAGCACGCCAAGATGTGCGGCTTTGCCGACACCTTCATCGCCGAGCTGAGCAAGGGGGACGCCCGCTTCGCCAAGGACATCAAGGCCCTGCGGGAGCAGTTCGGCATCCGCCCCGTCTTCAAGATGGTGGACACCTGCGCCGCCGAGTTCGACGCCGAGACCCCCTACTACTACTCCACCTTCGACACCGAGAACGAGGCCGAGGGGGTGGGCAACGGCCTGCGCAAGGTGCTGGTGCTGGGCTCCGGCCCCATCCGCATCGGCCAGGGCATCGAGTTTGACTACTGCTCCGTCCACTCCGTCTGGGCGCTGAAAAAGATGGGCTGCGAGACCATCATCATCAACAACAACCCGGAGACCGTCTCCACCGACTTCGACATCGCGGACAAGCTCTATTTCGAGCCCCTGACCCCCGAGGACGTGCAGAACGTGGTGGAGCTGGAGCGGCCCTGGGGTGCCGTGGTCCAGTTCGGCGGCCAGACCGCCATCAAGCTGGCCAAGGCCCTGACCGACATGGGCGTCCGGCTGCTGGGCACCTCCGCCGAGGGCATCGACGCCGCCGAGGACCGGGAGCGGTTCGACGCGGTGCTGAACACCTGCGGCATCCCCCGGGCCAAGGGCACCACCATCTTCACCACCGAGGAGGCCCTGAAGGCCGCCCACGAGCTGGGCTATCCCGTGCTGGTGCGCCCCTCCTACGTCCTGGGCGGCCAGGGCATGGAGATCGCCTACACCGACCGCAACATCGTGGACTTTATGGACATCATCAACCTGGTGCATCAGGAGCACCCCATCCTGGTGGACAAGTACCTGATGGGCCGGGAGCTGGAGGTGGACGGCGTCTTCGACGGGGAGGACATCCTGATCCCCGGCATCATGGAGCACGTCGAGCGGGCCGGCATCCACTCCGGCGACTCCATCTCCGTCTATCCCCCCCTCCACCTCAGCGAGGAGCACAAGCGCACCATCCTGGAGGACACCCGCAACATGGCCCGGGAGCTGGGGGTGGTGGGCCTCATCAACGCCCAGTATATCCTCTATGACGACGACATCTACGTCATCGAGGTCAACCCCCGCTCCTCCCGCACCATCCCCTATATCTCCAAGGTCACCGGCGTCCCCATCGTGGAGGTGGCCACCCGGGTCATCCTGGGCGAGAAATTGAAGGACATGGAGTACGGCACCGGCATCTACCGGGAGGCGGACTACTACGCCGTCAAGATGCCGGTAGTCTCCTTCGAGAAGCTGACTGACGTGGACACCAACCTGGGCCCGGAGATGAAGTCCACCGGCGAGTGCCTGGGCATCGCCGAGAGCTATCCCCAGGCGCTGCTGAAGGCCTTCAAGGGGGCCAACATGAAGGTGCCCAAGAAGGGCGGGCGCATCATCGTCACCGTCAAGGACGAGGACAAGGACGAGATCGTCCCCATCGTCAAGGGCTTTGCCGAGATGGGCATCGAGATCCTTGCCACGAAGGGCACCGCCGCCCACCTGCGCGCACGGGGGGTGGAGTGCACCGCCGTCAACAAGATGCGGGAGGGCTCCCCCAACATCGAGGATCTGATCCGCTCCGGCTCCATCGACCTGATCATCAACACCCCCGCCAGCCGCCACGAGAACACCCAGACCGACGGCTTCCGCATCCGCCGGTGCGCCGTGGAGCACAGCGTCCCCTGCGTCACCGCCATCGACACCGCCCACGCCATGCTGACCATCCGGGAGTACAGCCACAGCGCCGACCTGGTCCCCATCGACGTGACCACCATTTGACGGGAGGGCACAGATATGGCAAATCAAACCCATCAGCTGGTCATCGTGCTGGATTTCGGCGGCCAGTATAATCAGCTCATCGCCCGCCGCGTCCGGGAGTGCGGCGTCTACTGCGAGGTCAAGAGCTACACCACTCCCCTGGCCGAGCTGCGGGCCAGGAACCCCATCGGCATCATCTTCACCGGCGGGCCGGACTCGGTCTATCTGGAGAACTCCCCCCAGGTCGATCCGGAGATCTTCACCTGGGGCGTGCCCATCCTGGGCATCTGCTACGGCTGCCAGCTCATGGCCCACACCCTGGGGGGGCTGGTCACCGCCGCCACCGACGACTCCGCCCGGGAGTACGGCAAGACCGAGACCTTCTACGACACCGCCTGCCCCATCTTCCGGGGCCTGCCGGAGTCCGGCATCTCCTGGATGAGCCACGGGGACTACATGGCCAGGGTGCCCGAGGGCTTCGCCCTCACCGCCCACTCCCACGCCTGCCCCAACGTGGGCATCGCCGACGTGCGGCGCGGCTTCTACGGCGTGCAGTTCCACCCGGAGGTCAACCACACGGAGCACGGCATCGAAATCATCCGCAACTTCCTCTATGAGGTCTGCCACGCCGACGGCGACTGGAACATGGGGGACTTCTGCCGCGCCACCCTGGCACAGCTCAAGGCAAAGATCGGCCCGGAGGGGCGGGTGCTGCTGGCCCTGTCCGGCGGCGTGGACTCCTCCGTGCTGTGCGCCCTGCTGGCCGAGGCCATCGGCGACCGGCTGACCTGCGTCTTTGTGGATCACGGCCTGATGCGCAAGAACGAGGGGGACGAGGTGGAGGCCGCCTTCACCAAATGGAACGTCCACTTCGTCCGGGTCAACGCGGAGGAGCGCTTCCTCTCCAAACTGGCCGGGGTCACCGACCCCCAGACCAAGCGCCAGATCATCGGCGCCGAGTTCGGCTACGTCTTCCGGGACGAGGCGGAGCGGTTCGGCATCACCAAGCGGGACTTCCTGGCCCAGGGCACCATCTACCCCGACGTGGTGGAGTCGGGCAAGGGCGGCGAGTCCGCAGTCATCAAGAGCCACCACAACGAGCTGCTGCCCGACGAGGTGGTCGCCCGGTTCCAGGACGTGCTGGAGCCGCTGAGCCTGCTCTTCAAGGACGAGGTGCGCCAGCTGGGCCGGGAGCTGGGCCTGCCCGAGTACCTGGTCATGCGCCAGCCCTTCCCCGGGCCGGGCCTCGCCATCCGCATCCTGGGGGACGTCACAAAGGACAAGGCGGACACCCTGCGGGAGGCCGACGCCATCCTCCGGGAGGAGATCGCCCTGGCCGGGTGGGACACAAAGATCAGCCAGTATTTCGCCGTGCTGACCAACCTGCGCTCCGTGGGGGTCATGGGGGACGGCCGCACCTATGACAAGGCCATCGCCCTGCGGGGGGTCACCACCTCCGACTTCATGACCGCCGACTGGGCCCGCATCCCCTACGAGGTGCTGGACAAGATCAGCGTGCGCATCGTCAACGAGGTGCCCGGCGTCAACCGCGTCCTCTACGACATCACCAGCAAGCCCCCCGCCACCGTGGAGTACGAGTGAATTTGCGTGATCGGCCGGACGCGACGCCCGTGGCCGGAACGCTCCATCGAAAAAAACAAAAGAAAGAAAAGCCCTTCGCTGTGGTCAAACGCAGCGAAGGGCTTTGTCGCCTGAACGGGAGGGTACGGCAAAGACGGATCCTTTTCTTCGTGCTCAGTCCTGAGCGGAAAGCGCCCCCATCCCCCCTCCGGCGGGCAGCGTCCAATCAGTATGTTTTTCATATTGACTATCAATTTATTATGTGCCATAATCAGAGCATAGAAACCGGTGCGCCGTTCGGCGTCGCCGCGGGCACCGCGGGAGGGATCGCAATGGAAACAATCAAATCGGCACCGGAGCAGGCGGCGCTCTGTCCCTGCGTCCCGGAGTGCCCCATCGGCTCGGCGCTGGCGGTCATCGGCGGGAAGTGGAAGACCCGGCTCATCTGCACCCTGTATGTGGACGGCACCCAGCGCTTCAACGACCTGGCCAAAAAGACCACGGGCATCACCAACGCCATGCTCTCCTCCTCCCTGAAGGATCTGGAGGCGGACGGCATCATCACCCGAACCCAGTACCCGGAGATCCCGCCCCGGGTGGAGTACACCCTGACGGAGCACGGGCGGGCCCTCTGGCCCATCCTGCACCGGCTGGCCCACTGGGCCGCCGGGGTGGAGTACGACGGCGACAACGCGCATGCGCGCAAATAGGCAAATATGAAGGAGGAACCATCCATGGGCATTTACGACATCACCGTGAAGGACAACAAGGGCAGCGACGTCTCCCTGGAGACCTACCGGGGGAAGGTGCTGCTGATCGTCAACACCGCCACCCGCTGCGGCCTGACCCCCCAGTACGAGGGGCTGGAGGCCCTCTACGAGGCATACCATGACCAGGGCTTTGAGATTCTGGATTTCCCCTGCAACCAGTTCGCCTTCCAGGCCCCGGGCAGCGCGGAGGAGATCGACTCCTTCTGCACCCTCCGCTACGACACCAAGTTCCCCCGCTTCGCCAAGATCAAGGTGAACGGAAAGGACGCCGACCCCCTCTATGTCTACCTGAAGAGCGAGAAGCCCGGGCGCATCCAATGGAACTTCGCCAAGTTCCTGATCGGCCGGGACGGCACCGTGGCGGGCCGGTTCGCCCCCACCGAAAAGCCCGACACCCTGACCCGGGCCATCGAGGCCGAGCTGGCCAGATAAGCCGGGCCAGCGGAGAAAACAGGGAAAGCAGAAAACGAGGAAACGGGGAAAAACCATGCAATACAGAACCGACAAACAGGGCGCGCCCCTCTCCGTGCTGGGCTTCGGGTGCATGCGATTCCAGAAGAAGGGCACCGGCATCGACCTGGAGGAGGCCGAGCGGGAGATCATGGCCGCCTACCGCGCCGGCGTCAACTACTTTGACACCGCCTATATTTACAGCGGCAGCGAGGCCGCCGTGGGCGAGATCTTTGCCCGCAACCACATCCGGGAGCAGATCAAAATCGCCACCAAGCTGCCCCAGTACCTGGTGAGCAGCAACGCCGCCCTGGACCGCTATTTCAACGAGCAGCTGTCCCGGCTCCAGACGACCTATGTGGACTACTACCTGATGCACCACCTGACGGACATCGCCATGTGGGAGAAGCTGAAGCAGGTGGGGGTGCTCGACTGGATCGCGGAGAAGAAGCGCTCCGGCGCCATCCGCAGCATCGGCTTCTCCTACCACGGCAACACCGACGGCTTTTTGAAGATCCTCAACGACTACGACTGGGACATCTGCCAGATCCAGTACAACTACTTTGACGAGTTCTCCCAGGCCGGGGTGGAGGGCCTCCGGGCCGCCGCCGCCAAGGGCGTCCCCGTGGTGATTATGGAGCCCCTCCGGGGCGGCAAGCTGGTGGGGATGCTCCCGGAGGGGGCCCGCCGGGTCATGGACGCCAGCGGCCGGGACTGGTCCCCGGCGGAGTGGAGCTTCCGCTGGCTCTAC
>JAFVAS010000334.1 GCA_017480395.1 Oscillospiraceae bacterium
GCCATCTATGACGATCTCGGACAGCGGGCCTTCGGCGGCATGCCCATCCAGCTGGGCATGTGCTGGGGGCACAATACCCGGCTGAACTGCCTGGAGTACCACCGCGACAGCGAGATCAACATCGGCTCGACGGACTTTGTCCTGCTGCTGGCAAAGCAGGAGGAGATCGTGGACGGTGCGCTGGACACGGCCAACGTCAGGGCGTTTCGCGTTCCCGCCGGTGTCCCGGTGGAGGTCTATGCCACCACGCTGCACTACGCCCCCTGCCATACCGACGCATCCAGGGGGTTCCGGGCTGCGGTGGTGCTCCCCAGGGGGACAAACACGCAATTACCTTCCTTTGCGGCGGGGTGTGAAGAGGACACCTGGATGACCGCACGAAACAAGTGGCTGTTGGCGCACCCGGACGCGGACGAGGCAAAGCACGGCGCGCACATCGGCCTGATCGGCAAAAATATCGACCTAGAGGAGGATTTATGATGAACAACATTCCTGAAGTCAAGCTGGGCATCGTCGCTGTCTCCCGGGACTGCTTCCCCATCGCCCTGTCCACCCAGCGGCGCAAGAATATCGTCGCCGCCTATGACGGCCCCATCTACGAGTGTCCCATCACCGTGGAGAACGAGGCGGACATGCTCCGGGCCGTGGCCGACGTCAACGCCGCCGCGTGCAACGCCCTGGTGGTCTTCCTGGGCAATTTTGGCCCGGAGACCCCTGAGACCCTGATCGCAAAACACTTCGACGGCCCCATCATGTTCGTGGCCGCCGCCGAGGGCGACGGCGACCTGATCAACGGTCGGGGCGACGCCTACTGCGGCATGCTCAACTGCTCCTACAACCTGGGCATGCGCCACCTGTCCGGCTATATCCCCGAGTATCCCGTGGGCACCGCCGACGACATCGCCGGGATGATCGCGGACTTCGTTCCCGTCGCTCGGGCCATCATCGGCGTAAAGAATCTGAAAATTATCACCTTCGGCCCCCGGCCCCAGGACTTCTTTGCCTGCAACGCCCCCATCAAGGGCCTCTATGAGATCGGCGTGGAGATCGAGGAGAACTCCGAGCTGGATCTGCTGGTCTCCTACCGGGAGCACAAGGGGGATCCCCGCATCCCCGACGTCTGCGCCGACATGGCCGCCGAGATGGGGGAGGGGCGCTACTATCCCGAGCTGCTGGAGCGCATGGCCCAGTTTGAGCTGACCCTGCTGGACTGGGCGGAGCAGCACAAGGGTGCCCGGAAGTATGTGGCCTTCGCCGACAAGTGCTGGCCCGCCTTCCCCAAGGAGTTCGGCTTTGAGCCCTGCTATGTCAACTCCCGCCTGGCCGCCCGGGGCATCCCTGTGGCCTGCGAGGTGGATATCTACGGCGCGCTCAGCGAGTACATCGGCACCTGCGTCTCCGGTGACGCCGTCACCCTGCTGGACATCAACAACTCCGTCCCCGCCCAGATGTGGGAGGAGCACATCCGGGGCAAGTTCGACTATGTCTTGACGGACACCTTCATGGGCTTCCACTGCGGCAACACCCCGGCCTGCAAGATGTGCGCCGACCGCGCGGTGAAGTACCAGCTCATCCAGCACCGTCTGCTGGAGCCGGAGGGAAGCGAACCCGACTTCACCCGGGGCACCCTGGAGGGCGATATCGCCCCCGGCGACATCACCTTCTACCGTCTCCAGTGCGACAGCGAGGGCAACCTGCGCTCCTACATCGCCCAGGGCGAGGTGCTGCCCGTGGCCACCACCAGCTTCGGCGGCATCGGCGTCTTCGCCATCCATGAGATGGGCCGCTTCTACCGCCATGTGCTGATCCAGAAGCGCTATCCCCACCATGGCGCCGTGGCCTTCGGCCATCATGGCAAGGCCCTCTTTGAGGTGTTCAAGTTCCTGGGCGTGCAGGACATCGCCTGGAATCAGCCCAAGAGCCTGCCCTATCCCACGGAGAATCCCTGGGCATAAGAAAAAATCTGGCCCACCGGCTATGCCGGTGGGCCTTTGCTTTTGCCGTTTGAGAATCAGTTGTTCACCCCGTGGTGGGCGGTGGGGCTGGAGGAAGTCAGGGGGAGGAAGGTGTATCCATTGGCGAGGCCCCATTGGATGATCCGCTCCACGGCGTCCACGCTGAAGCCCTTGATGTCGTGCTGGAGGACGACGGAGACATTGTGCTTCTGAATGCCCTCGATGACGTTCTGATAGACGACGTCGGTGTCGGTGGTCTCTCCGGCGTCGCCGCTGAGGACGTTCCAGTCAAAATACTGATAGCCCATATCGGTGACGTCCTGCACCAGGCGGGTCATAATGCCGACGTTGTATTTTTTGCTGATGGCGTTGGAGCTGCCCCCGGGGAAGCGGAGCAGGGTGGTGCGGATGCCCGCTTCGTTGTAGATGATGTCGCTCTGCTGCTGCAGGTCGGCGAAGAACGCCTCCTCGCTGGCGTAGATTTTGGCGTAGTCGTGGCTGGCGCTGTGGATGCCCACGCTGTGCCCGGCGGCCACCTCCTTGGCGATCAGGGAGGTATATTTGGTGTTGCAGGTGAAGAAGGTGACTTTTACGTTATACTGCTCCAGCACGTCCAGCAGCTGCTGGGTATACTTGCCCGGGCCGTCGTCAAAGGTGAGATAGACCACCTTGTCGCCGGGGGTCACGACATCCGGCTGGCGCAAAGCCTGGACGGTGACGGTGCGTTCGGCGGTGACGGTGTTGCCATAGCTGTCGGCGACGGAGTAGATCAGGGTGTAGGTGCTGGCGCTGAAGGTGTCCACGCTGCCCTCCACCTGTACCGCCTCATTCAGGTCGCCGTCCACGTTGTCCACGGCGCTCCAGCCCGGCTCCTCATAGGTGGAGCCGGCGTTGATGGTCATCTCATCCTCACCGAGCAAGGACAGCTCCGGGGGGATGGGGTCGTTGTAGACGATCTCCCGCACGACCTCGGCCTGGTTCCCGGAGGAGTCGGTGACGCGATAGATGATTCTGCCGTCCTGCTCCTCCCGCGTGACCTGCTCGGTCAGGTCGCCGTCATAGTTGTCGATGGCGGCAAACCCCTCCTCCTCATAGGCTTGGCCCGGGAGAGTGTAGTGTTCCGGGTCGCTGACCAGATCGATGATGGGTGCCTGGGTGTCCCGGACGACGACGGTGCGGCTGGCCGCGCCGTGCCAGAGGAACTGTTCTGCGGTGTAGTCTATGGTGTAGCTGCCGATTTTCGCGGTGTCCACCCCGCTGCGGGTGGAATAGTGCACCGGCCAGCCGTTGGGGAAGAGGATGGTGCCGTGGAACCGGGCGTCCGCTCCGGCGTCGGCGTACTGCTCCCCGTACTCCACCTGGGCGGGATTGTCCCCCAGGGGGGTGACGGTGATCTGCCAGCGGTTGACCAGGAAGGCGAAGACGGCAAAGGCGGCCAGGAGGAGCAGCACCGCAAGGAGCACCCACCGCCCGACATGCCGGGATTGATTTTGAACTCGTCTGCCCATTGTGCTCATCTCTTTCTCTGTTTCTCTTTTCTCTTTTGCGTCGGATCTCGATTCGATCCCGCGGGGGCTTCAGTGTCCCAGGGCGGTGGACAGCTGCGCCTCGGTGATGATCCCAGCCTCCAGCTTGCAGGAGAGCACCCGCAGCGCACTCTCATCGATGCGGGCCTCTGACAATGTGCCGCGCTCCACGGCGTCCAGCACGCCGGTGACGGCATCCTCCAGCTCGGCGGGCATCAGGATCATGTCCGCCCCGGCCTGGAGGGCGCGCACCGCGGCCTCGCCGGAGGAATAGCGGTCGGAGATGGCCGCCATCTGCATGGAGTCGGTGATGATCAGCCCGTCGAAGCCCAGGGCCTCCCGCAGCAGCCCGGTCACGATGTCGTGGGACAGGGTGGCGGGCAGGGGCTCCTGGGTCAGGGCCGGAGCGGTGATGTGGCCCACCATGACAAAGGGGGCACCGGCCTCAATTCCGGCGGCAAAGGGGAGAAATTCACATGCCTCCAGCTCGGCCAGGGTCTTGGTTGTCTCCGCCTCGCCGTAGTGGCTGTCGTCGGCGGTGTCCCCGTGGCCGGGAAAATGCTTCAGGGTGCAGAGCATTCCGCCGTCGGAAAAGCCCTGGACACACCGGGCGACCATCTCGGCGCAGACCGCCGGATCGTCGCTGAAGGCCCGCTTGCCGATCACCGGGTTGTCGGGGTTGGAGTTCACATCCGCCACCGGGGCAAAGTCCAGGTTGAAGCCCAGCGCCTTCAGATCCTCCGCAATGGTGTGGCCCACCGAATAGGCCTGCTCTGGGTCGCCGTCGGCGCCGATGGAGCCCATGCTGGGGAAGGCGGTGGTGCCCATGGCGGAGTTGCCTCCGACCCTGGCGACGGAGCCGCCCTCCTCGTCCACAGCGATCAGGAGGCCGAGGCGGGAATAGGACTGGCTGTTGGAGATCATCTCCTGCACCTGATCCCGGGATTGAATATTATTGTCAAAGTAGATCAGCCCGCCCACCGGATTGGCCTCCAGGGCCAGCCGGGTGGCGTCCCCGGCCCGGGTGGCGGAGGTGACGCCGGTGAGCTGCTCCGGCGTGACCACAAAGAGCTGCAGCACCTTCTCCCGCAGGGTCAGGCTGTCCAACAGGGCCTGGGCCGGGGAATCCGGCTGTGGATCGGGCTCCGGCTCGGCCCGGGACTGCTGTACCGGCTCCGCATCCGTCTGGGGCTGGGGGTCTGGCTCCGCATCGGCCTGGAGCTGCGCAGAGGGAAGGGAGGCGTCCCCATCGGAGGGGGCGGCCTGCCAGGGGCGGAACAACAGCAGAAGCCCAATCCCGGCGCACAGCAGCAGGAGCGCCGCGAGGAGAATCCACCGGCCGGTGTGCCGGGGCTTTTTTTGCTCTCGCTTTCCCATGGCGCTCCCTCCCCGCTGTGGTTTCGTTACTTAACATAATTATACCACAGAGTCCGACAAAATAAGTTTAAGATTCTCTAAATCCTTGCCCCACCCGTCAGCGGGGATTATAAGGGAGGGGAAAAAGGAGGCAGAATTATGAGAATCGACGCCATTATGAACCGCCGCTCCATCCGCCGCTTTGCCCCTCGCCCGGTGGAGCGGGAGAAGCTGGAGGCCATCCTCCGCGCCGCGATGCAGGCTCCGTCGGGCAAGAACAGCCAATGCTGGGAATTTCTCGTGCTGGAGGACCGGGGGGACATGGATGCGGTGTCCACCATGTCGCCCTACGCCCAATGCGCCAGGAATGCCCAGGCCATGATCGTCGTGCTGGGCCAGAGGGAGCGGATCGACCCGGATGTCCCCATCTGGATCCAGGATCTCTCCGCCGCCACCATGAATGCCCTGACCCAGATCGAGGCGGAGGGCCTGGGGGCCACCTGGCTGTGCATGTACCCCTTCCCGGAGCGGTGCGCGGCCATGCGGGATTACTTCCGCCTGCCTGACCGGGTGATCCCCTTCTGCGCCATCGCCCTGGGCTATAAGCTCCAGGAGAAGGCCCCGGAGGATCGCTATGACCCGGACAGGGTGCATTGGGGCGCATATTGACGCCGGAATAGAAAACGCCTTCTCCGTCGCGGTTCGCGTGACGGAGAAGGCGTTTTTTTTGAGAAATGACTATCCCAGCCGGGGGTTGGCCCGGCGGACGATGTAGAGCGCGGCGATGGCGGCCACGATCAGGTCGGCGCAGGGCAGGGCCAGCCAGACGCCGTCGGCCCCCAGCGCCAGGGGCAGGAGCAGCAA